>NZ_JBLUPW010000019.1:0-98260 GCF_048068175.1 Pseudomonas sp. NY15356
TCCAGCAGTTCTTTGGGGATTTTGGGCAGGTCACGCAAGGGTTTCTTTTTGGTTGGCATACATGCACCTCTTACTCATGTTATGCCCGAACACAAAATTTCTGACACCCTCCGGAAAGGTGACTCAGCGTCGATAAAGCAAATGGCTGTATCCCAAAACCCAAAACCAACCAGCAAGCAGCAACCAGCAACCAGCAACCAGCAACCTACTGATGATTGCGCTCAAACGTCTCCCGCCCCATGGCCCTGATCTGCCCCTCGATCAACGCATCGAACGGCCTCAACACCTCATCGAAGCACAATGGTGACTCCAGGACATTCAACGCCCCCACCACAGCTTCGACCGTCGACAAAGCCCCCTCCCCCGGCGCCTTGCGCAACCGATAACGCGATGCCCCCACCTCCCCGAGCGTCACCCGCGGCAACGCCGCCAATGACGGATTCAGGTACAGCAGCTTGCGCGCCTTGCGCCAGGTACCATCAGGCACGATCAGCATCAAAGGCAGTTCGTCATCGCCCTCGTAGGCCCGCAAGACCCCAGCCTCGTCCCCCGGAAACAACACCACCGGCCGATATCCAGGCGTCGCCAACAACCGCTCGAGATCGTCGAACACCTCACCCACCCGCAACTCGGCATTGACCAGCCCAAGGGCCGCCAAGCGCGCGGTGTTCAAGGCATGCGAAGTCTCGCTCGGATGCTGCAGCACGACCACCCGGGTACGGCTGTCGAGGCTGGGAATCAATGGGCAAAGGCAATGGTCAAGCGGACGCAGGCAGCGTTCGCAACGGGGTCTGGACATAGGCTTCTCCTTACCCCGCGCAGTGTGCCACAGCACACCGGCAAAGCCCCCACATCCTTGTGGGGTAAGCACGATGTCAGCGGTTGAAGCGCTCCGCCAGGCTGTGCAGGTATTCGGCCATGCGCTCCAGGTCCTGGCTGATCTCTGCGCCCTGCTTGGCCTGCCCCGCGCTCTCGTCGCACAGGTGCGCGATACGCACGATCTGCTGGTTGATGTCTTCGGCGACATGGCTCTGTTGCTCGGAAGCCGTCGCCATCTGCTGGCTCATCCCGGTGATGCGGCTGACCGCCTGGACGATGCCCGACAATGCCTGCTGCACCGCCTCGACACTCTGCACGCTGTCACGGGAAATCTGCTCGCCACGGTTGGCCGTGCTCACCGCGCGCTCGGCCCCTGAGCGCAGCGAAGCGATGATCTGGTGGATCTCCTCGGTGGACGCGCGGGTACGCTGGGCCAGCGAACGCACCTCATCGGCCACCACCGCGAAGCCTCGCCCTTGCTCACCTGCCCGCGCCGCCTCGATGGCGGCGTTGAGCGCCAGCAGGTTGGTCTGCTCGGCGATGGAGGTGATCACATCCACCACGCTGCCGATCGACTGGGTCTGCTCGGCCAAGGCATTGACCGCCTGGCCGATATCGGCGACCGCATCGCTCATGCTGCCCATGGCCTTGAGGCTCTGCTGCGCCAGGTCGCTGCCCTGCTGGGCCAGTTGGTCGGCGTCGCTGGCGGCATGGGCGGTGCTCTGCACGTTGTGGGTGACCTGCTGGATGGTCGCGGCCATCTGCGCGATGGCCGTGGCCGACTGGTCGGTCTCGCTGCGCTGACGATCGAGCATCTGCGCCTGGGCGTCGGACAGGCCTGCCGATTGCGCCGCCCGGGACTTGACCCCCACCCCTGCATCCACCAGTCGGGTCAAGGCGGTCTGCAAGCGCGCCTCCTCGCTGATGATGGCCAGGTCCAGTTGCCCCTGCAGGCCTGGGTTGTCGCTGTAGGTCAGCGCCACCAGCGGGCTGGTGAAGGCCTTGGGATGCTCGGCCAAAGTACGGCGGATGGCCTGGTTCTGCCGATGTTCGATCCAGTACCAGGCACCGAGCATGCTCGCCATCAGCACACCCAGCGCCGCGTACTGCGGCAGCCAGAGGTAGCCGGCGGCCGATACCAGGCCGGCACCGACCAAGGGCAGGCCATGCTGCAGCCCATGCCCCAGGCGTGCGACCAAGGGCACGGCAGGGCGATTACCGCGCAAGCGCGCATAGAGCGCCTCGGCGCGGCGGATCTGGTCGCGGCTGGGCACCGAACGCACCGACTCGTAGCCGCTGATGCGGCCATTCTCGTAGATGGCGGTGACGTAGGCACTGACCCAGTAGTAATCACCATTCTTGGCGCGGTTCTTGACCACGCCCATCCAGGGTTTGCCCTGCTTGATGGTTTCCCACATGTGGCCGAACACCGAAGGCGGCATGTCCGGGTGACGTACCAGGTTGTGCGGCTGGCCCACCAACTCCTCATAGGTGAAACCGCTGATCGCCACGAACGCATCATTGCAATAGGTGATGCGGCTGTTCAGATCGGTGGTGGAGATCAGCCGCTGGTCGTTGGGGAAGGTTCTTTCGTGCTCGGTGACGGGCAAATTCATGCGCATCGTGGCAGTCCTTGCTTCATGTAGATGATGGGAAATTTCATCAAAGCAAATAGATATTTAGCAGAGTGCCATCACTCCAGTCGCGTGCCTTGGACGAAAATTTACACAGCCTGACGCAATGTTCTGAAAGCGACCCTTCTCAGCTGACGTTGAGCTGCGACTTGAGCAGGTCGCGGAAGGTCTGGATCAACGGTTCGCGGCTTCTGCCACGGCGAATGATCATGGAGAACGGTGCTTGGTAGCCAAAGGTGGCAGGCGACAGCACCCGCAGGTCGCCCTTGTCGACCCAGGCCTGGGCATAGTGCTCGGGGAGGTAGCCGATGTAGGCGCCGGAAAGAATCAGGATCAATTGCGCCTCCATGCTTTCCACCGTTGCGGCACTGTGCTTGAACCCATGCCGGGCCAGCTCTGCCTGGCTCCAATAGCCCCGCCCGACCATGCGCTGCTGGGTGATCACCTCTTCAGGGACCCGACGCTCGCCGAACAGCGGATGCCGACTGCTGCAGTATAGCCAGTGCTGCTCACGGTAGAGCGGCTGGTACACCAGGCCGCTCATGCGCGAGGAGAACGCGCCGATGGCCAGGTCCAGGCGATTGTCCTGCACGCCCAGTTGCAGCTCGTAGGGGCTGGACACCGACAGATGCAGGTGCACCGCCGGATGCTCCTGGCTGTAGGCACCGATGGCCTCGGCCAGCGGCAAGGCCCGGTCACCGACCGTGGAGTCGATCACCCCCAGGTTGAGGGTGCCGCGCAGTTCGCCCTTGAGGGCCGCGGCATACTGTTCGAAACCATCGAGCTCGGCCAGCAGGCGCAGGGTCTCCTGGTGGAACAGCTCGCCCTTGCTGGTCAGGCTGAAGCCCCCTCGGCCACGGTGGCACAGGACGATACCCAGGGCACTTTCCAGCTGGCTCATGTAGGTGCTGATGGCCGAAGTGGAGAGGTTCAGCTCACGCTGGGCATTGGCGAAGCCCTGGTGGCGGACCACGCTGACGAAGATACGCAACAGTTTCAGGTCGGGCAGTGAAGAGGCCATGGTGCAGCGGTTCCGCAGGGTGGAGATCGGCAGAGTCTAACCCGCTGTCGAGCATTAGTTTAGAAATTACTGAAGTAAGTATTTGCGTGTAGCGATTCCTCCTGCCCACTACCTTGCGCAGACTTGGTCGCAATGTCCCTGCCCGCCGGCGCCACCTTGCCAGCCAGGCACGCGGCGGCACAGGTTCGAACAAACAGAACAATCGACCGACTGATGAGGCCCACCGTGGAAAAGATTCTCCACCAACCACTGGGCGGCAACGAAATGCCGCGTTTCGGCGGCATCGCCACCATGCTCCGTCTTCCCCACCTGCAAAGCGCCGAAGGCCTGGACGCCGCGTTCATCGGCGTACCGCTGGACATCGGTACCTCGCTGCGCTCGGGTACCCGCTTCGGTCCGCGGCAGATCCGTGCCGAGTCGGTGATGATCCGCCCGTACAACATGGCCACCGGTGCCGCGCCATTCGACTCGCTGTCGGTAGCCGACATCGGTGACGTGGCCATCAACACCTTCAACCTGCTCGACGCCGTGCGCATCATCGAAGAGGCCTACGATGAAATCCTCGAGCACAACATCATCCCCCTGACCCTCGGTGGCGACCACACCATCACCCTGCCGATCCTGCGCGCACTGCACAAGAAGCACGGCAAGATCGGCCTGGTGCATATCGACGCCCACGCCGACGTCAACGATCATATGTTCGGCGAGAAGATCGCCCATGGCACCACCTTCCGCCGTGCCGTGGAAGAAGGCCTGCTCGACTGCGACCGTGTGGTACAGATCGGCCTGCGCGCCCAGGGCTATACCGCCGATGACTTCAACTGGAGCCGCCGCCAGGGCTTCCGTGTGGTACAGGCCGAGGAGTGCTGGCACAAGTCGCTGGAACCGCTGATGGCCGAAGTACGCGAGAAGGTCGGTGGCGGCCCGGTGTACCTGTCGTTCGATATCGACGGCATCGACCCGGCCTGGGCACCGGGCACCGGTACCCCAGAGATCGGCGGCCTGACCACTATCCAGGCGATGGAGATCATCCGTGGCTGCCACGGCCTGGACCTGATCGGCTGCGACCTGGTCGAGGTCTCGCCGCCCTACGACACCACCGGCAACACCTCGCTGCTGGGCGCCAACCTGCTGTTCGAGATGCTCTGCGTGCTGCCAGGCGTCGTGCGCCGCTGACCTGCAGGCGCGGCCTTGCGCCGCGCCTACGGCTAGCACGACACGAGCAACTGCTTGACCCCGGCAGGAGCCATGAGGGAGGGCCATAGAGGCCCGCCAACACAAGACAGGACCGCCGGGCGCCGTGAGTCGCCTGACTGGTCGATCTCGCCATAATAAAGATAATCGGGAGACCCCCAATGGCCTTGGACATCATCGTTGTACTGATCTATGCCGCCGGCATGCTCGGCCTCGGCTGGTATGGCATGCGGCGTGCGAAGACCCACGAAGACTACTTGGTGGCCGGGCGCAACCTCGGCCCGACCCTGTACATGGGCACCATGGCCACCACCGTACTGGGCGGTGCCTCCACCGTCGGCACCGTGCGCCTGGGCTATGTCCATGGGATTTCCGGCTTCTGGCTGTGCGCCGCACTGGGCCTGGGTATCATTGCGCTGAACCTGTTCCTCGCCAAGCCGCTGCTGCGCCTGAAGATCTTCACCGTCACGCAGGTACTGGAACGCCGCTACAACCCGATGGCACGCCAGGCGAGTGCGGCGATCATGCTCGCCTATGCGCTGATGATCGCGGTCACCTCGACCCTGGCCATGGGGACCGTGCTGCAGGTGTTGCTCGATGTGCCGTTCTGGATGGCCCTGCTGTTCGGCGGTGGCGTGGTGGTGGTGTACTCGACCATCGGCGGTATGTGGTCGCTGACCCTGACCGACATCGTCCAGTTCATCATCAAGACCGTGGGCCTGATGTTCATCCTGCTGCCGGTGTGCCTGTACAAGGCCGGTGGCTGGGACACACTGGTGGCCAAGCTGCCGGCGGCCAGCTTCAGCTGGACCACCATCGGCTGGGACACCATCATCACCTACTTCCTGATCTACTTCTTCGGCATCCTGATCGGCCAGGACATCTGGCAGCGGGTGTTCACCGCCCGTGACGAGAAGGTCTGCCAGCGCGCCGGTACCACCGCAGGCATCTACTGCGTACTGTACGGCCTGGCCTGCGCCCTGATCGGCATGGCCGCCCATGTGCTGATGCCGGACCTGGCCAACCCGAACAACGCGTTCGCCGAGATGATCAAGGGCCAATTGCCCGAGGGCATCCGTGGCCTGCTGATGGCCGCAGCCCTGGCTGCGATGATGTCCACCGCCAGCGCCGGCCTGCTGGCTGCATCGACCACCCTGACCGAGGACTTGCTGCCGAAGCTGCGTGGCGGCAAGCAATCGAGCCTGGGCGTCAACCGCCTGTTCACCCTGCTTACTGGCTTGGTGGTGTTGGGCATCGCCCTGGCGGTGAACGATGTGATCAGCGCTCTGACCCTGGCCTACAACCTGCTGGTCGGCGGCATGCTGATCCCGTTGATCGGGGCGATCTTCTGGAAGCGCGCCACCACCGCCGGGGCGATCTCCAGCATGTCGCTGGGCTTTGCCACTGCACTGTTCTTCATGTTCAAGGACGGTCTGGATGCCAACACCCCGATCTACTACAGCCTAGCGGTCGGCCTGGTGAGCTTCGTGGTGGTCAGCCTGCTGTCGCGCCGCCCGGTGGGGGCCGTCAACCTGGCCTGAGCCTTGGGCAGGCGTGAAAAGCCGCCATGACTGAAAAGGCCGCTGCATCATCGGATGCGGCGGCCTTTTCGTTTCAGCGGCGACGTGGTTGGCGCTTGCGCTGCTCTTCGTCGGTAGGGATCGGCACCGGCTGCAGCGGAGGTGGGAGCAAGCCCAGGGCGACGGCGAGGTCGTGGAGCCAGTTGTACATTCGATTGTTCATAAATGCCCCCTCACGGGTCAGCCTCACGGCGATTCAATCCTGCGATGCTTCATACAGATCATAGTCCCATGTCCTGTATTACGCATGCTTCTGCTCCTACAGATAAGGGCGAGTTTGACGCGGATCAAGCGCAAACGCCGCCTGCCGACGGTCGGTCAATTGTTTCCCCTTGTTGCACGTCGATCCAGGCCTGCAGGTTGGCGCCGCACATGCCCTGGCGCCACATCAGCCAAGTGACCGCATGGTCGAAGGGTGCCTGCAGGCGGTGGGCACGAACCTGGTCGCGTCCAGGCAGGCTGTCGAGCATGGACTGCGCCATCAGTGCCACCCCGGCCCCGGCGATCACACACGCCAGCATGCTCTGGTACGACTCGATCTCCATGACCCGGCCCATGGGCGTATGGTCATGGGCATACCAGGCCTCCAGGCGCATGCGGTAGGAGCAGCCCTGGCGGAAGGTGAACACCGCCTTGCCGGCCACATCCCGGGCGCTATGCACCGGGACATGCTCGGGCCGCGTGATCAGCACCAGAACCTCCTCGCACAACGGCACACCATCCAGCCCGGCCAGGCTCGGCGGGCCATCGACCAGGGCAGCGTCCAGGCGATGCGCCAGCAGCCCTTCGAGCAACTCACCGCTGGGCGCCGCCCGCACCTGCAGGTTCACCGCTGGGTAGGCCTGGTGATAGCGGGCGAGCAAGGTCGGCAGATGAATCGCCGCAGTGCTGTACATGGTGCCGAGGGTGAAATCACCGGCTGGCTGGCCGCCCTGCACTGCGGCCATGGCCTCGTCACGCAGGGCGGACAGGCGATCGGCGTAATCGAGCAGCACCTTGCCCGCCGGCGACAGCTGCAAGCGCTGCCGCTCGCGCAGGAACAACTCCACACCCAACTGCTCCTCCAGCTGGCGCAAGCGGGTCGACAGATTCGACGGCACCCGGTGCAAGCGTTCGGCGGCCCGGGTCACCGACCCCTCTTGCGCGACGGCCTGGAAGATGCGCAGTTGGCTGAACTCCATTACCTTCTCCAAAACAGAACAACTTGATCATCATTATTCAATTTTTTTGAAAGTCAATCCGCCCTACCCTGCCACCCATCGCGTCTATTGGTGCAGGAGTCGCCGCATGTCCCCCCTCGTACAACTGCTGGCCAGCGCCGTTGCCCTGATGATGGCCATGGGCATCGGCCGCTTCGCCCTGACCCCGCAACTGCCGCGCTTGATCGCCGAAGGCCAGATCGACCTGACGGCGGGCGGCCTGGTGGCTGCCGCCAACTACCTGGGCTACTTTTTCGGCGCAGTGGACGGCATGTTCGCCCGCCGCCCGGCCCAGGTCCGTCTGCGCCTGCATGCCGGCCTGTGGCTGTGCGTGGTGCTGACCCTCGCCTCGTGGGCGGCACAGGGTTTCTGGAGCCACCTGTTGCTGCGCTTCGGGACCGGTGTGGCCAGCGCCTGGGTACTGGTGATGATCACCAGCCTCAGCCAGCAACTGGCCGCCACCCACGCTCGCCCTCGCCTGGGAGCGCTGGTGTTCGCCGGGCCCGGCATCGGCATCGCTGTCACCGGCTTGCTCGCCCTGGGGGCCCACCTGATGGGCCTAGGGTCAGCGACGCTGTGGCTGATCTATGCGCTGGCCGCCCTGGTGATGTTGTTGGCCGTGCTGCCGTGGTTGCCCCGGATGCAACCGACCACGGCGGTTCCGGCCGTACCCCAGGACGGCACCACCCAGCCGGGCATCGCGCGATTGGGGTTGGTCTATGGGCTATATGGCATCGGCTATATCCTGCCGGCGACCTTCCTGTCGCAGATGGCCAGCCAGCAGTTCCACGGTCAGTGGCAGGCCGATCTGTTCTGGCCAGCGTTCGGCCTGGCGGCTGCGTTGGGGGTCGTGCTGGTCAGCGTGCGACGCCCAGCCCGCACGTCCCATTGGCTGAGCGCGACGCTCTGGTTGCAGGGGCTGGGGGTACTGGCCTGCCTGTTGGGCAACGGGTTCGGCCTGGCCCTGGGCGTGCTGTTGTGCGGCGCGCCTTTCCTGGCCTGCATGCAGCTGGTGATGCGGCGTTCGCAGGAGCTGGCGCCCTACGCCACCCAGCGCAACGCCGGGCTGCTCACCGCCTGCTTCGCCCTCGGCCAGCTCAGCGGGCCGCTGCTGGCGGCCGTGAGCAACCATTACGGTGGGAGTCTGCAGCCTGCCTTGCTGCTCGCTGCGGGTGGGTTGGGCGTCGCCGGGGGGTTGGTGTTGGTTGGCGAACACGGGGGGAGGCTTCAGCCGGTCGGGCGTTGTACTTCGACTTGACGGCGCCGGGGCTGCGTTGCAGCCCTTTCGCGGCGCAAGGCCGCTCCTACAGAGGCGGCGCGGCTGCGCCTGTTCAGCCGACCAGCTTGCGCAATTGCTGGCGCACCCAAGGTTCGGCACTGACAAGGATGACCCCGCACAGCACCATCACCGCGCCCAGTACGAAGTTCAGGCTGAGCGGTTCACCCAGCAACACCACACCAAAGGTCACGCCGAACAGCGGTGTGATGAAGGAGAACACCGCAAGGTTCGATGCCAGGTACTTGCGCAGCAGCCAGAACCAGGTCAGGTAGCTGATGAACGACACCACGATGGCCTGGAACAGCACACTGCCCGCTGCCAACGGCGTGAAGGCGACCATGCCCACCTGCCCACTGATCACGGCGATCAACAGCAACCCGACGAAGCCCACCAGCAATTGGTAGAACAAGGTCAGGTCGGCAGGCGCCTCCGACAACCGCGACCCGCGCACCACCACGGTGGTCGCACCCCAGGCCAGGCCCGCCAGTACACCGAAGGCATCGCCAAGCAGCACCCGGCCATCGAGCTGGTCCCACGACAAGCCACCGGCAAAGGCCATGGCGATGCCGCCGAACGACAGCAGGATGCCCAGCCACTGCAACAGCCGCAGCCGCTCGCTCGGCAACATGAAATGCAGCCCCAGGGCGGTGAACACCGGTGCGGTGTAGAGGAATACCGACATGTGCGCTGCGGACGTCAGCTTCAGGCCCTCGGCGATGAACAGGAACTCCAGGCCGAACAATACGCCCGACAGCAAACCCGCGCGCCAGGTGCTGCCCACCATGCTCCAGCCACCCCGCCAGCACACCAGGATCCCCACCAGTACCGCGGCGATCCCTGAACGCAGGGCCGCTTGCATCACCGGTGCGATATCGCTGGCAGCCCATTTGATCATCACCTGCTGGCTGCCCCAGATCAGGCACAGCACCAGCATCACCTGCAGGGCGAAGGCATCGGTGTTCTTGCGGGCCGCGCTCATGGGCGGCCCCCTTGGCGTATCGATGGCATGGGCACGGTCTCGACGATGGCAGACAAGCCCTGATTATCAGGTTTGCAGCCTTCTCCACGCCAGCGTCAAAACGACCTCAGGCGATCTGAGCTTTTGCCGCCACCTGTTCGAACGTCGTCTCGTCCAGGGCATCGTCCTGCTCGTCCAACACCTGGCGCGGGTGCTCGAAGCCAGGGATGCTGCTGTCGATCAGGCTGAGCAGGCGCGAGCCACGCTCGGTGAGGACGAAGTTCTCGCCGTTGCCGCCGTCCTCTTCCGGCCGGCTTTCGATGAAGCCACGCTCGAAGAGGATCTTCTCGTATTCGCAGGCACGGGTCTTCAAATGGTCCAGGTCGCCCACCGGCTGGCCGGTGGCGGCCAGCGCCGCCGCATGCTGCTCAGCATACGGCCGTGGCGTGAAGCTGTGGCCGGCGCTGTTTTGCACTTCATGCAACAGACGCTCGATCAGGTCCCAGTCGTAGGTACTCATGGAGGTGGCCTCCTGCTGTGAACGGTTGGGGTACACAGCATGGGACCGAAAGGCAGTGCGGGGTGTTCCAAGTGAAAATCGGCAACAGGCTGCCGTTATCGGTCTGAACTTCCAGGCGACACACTTTTCAACCGCATATACCCTTGCTGGAGATCGAACGGATGAAACGGTTACTGCCCCTGGCCTGTGCCAGCGCCCTGTTGTACGCCCTGCCCAGCTGGGCCTGCACACCGGAGGAAGCCACCCAGAAACGCGAGGAACTGGCCGGGCTGGTCACCCAGCTGACCGAGCAGGATCCGCAGAAGGCCAAGGAGATCAACGAGGAATTGCAGGGCATGGACCTGGGCACGGCCAGCAAGGACCTGCCGGACAAATGCCAGTTGATCGACAAGCGGATCAAGGAATTGAAGGAAGCGGAAACCAAGGCGGGCTAGGGAACTGCCTTCAGGGCTGCTTTGCAGCCCTGAAACCAGGCCGCCAGAACATCACTCAGCCTTCGGTGCCCGCTTCTTCAAAGGCGCCATGCCATCGGCGCTGGCCAGAGGCGCCTTGGCCTTTGGCTTGGCTGCCGGCTTGCGCTTGGCGGTACCGCCCTTCTTCTCGGCGGCCTTCTTCTCGACCTTTTTCTTCTTGGTGCCAGCCGCCTTGCCTGAGGCCTTGACCTTCTTCGGCCCGTTGTAGGTGCCCTTGACCTCCTTGATGACCCGGCGCTCGAATTGCTGCTTGAGGTAGCGCTCGATGCTCGACATCAGGTTCCAGTCGTTGTGGCAGATCAGCGAGATCGCCAGGCCTTCGGCGCCGGCACGACCGGTACGGCCGATACGGTGCACGTACTCGTCGCCACTGCGCGGCATGTCGAAGTTGATCACCAAGTCCAGACCGTCGATGTCCAGGCCACGGGCGGCCACGTCGGTGGCGACCAGCACCTTGGAGCCGCCTTGCTTGAAGCGATCGATGGCCAGCTTGCGGTCCTTCTGGTCCCTTTCGCCGTGCAGCACGAACGCCTTCACATCCTTGGCCACCAGATGACCGTAGATGCGGTCGGCCAGGGCTCGGGTATTGGTGAAGATGATCGCCTTCTGGTAGGTCTCGTTGGCCAGCAGCCACTGGACGATCTGCTCTTTGTGCTGGTCATGGTCGGCAGTGATGATCTGCTGGCGGGTGCCTTCGGACAGCTGCGAGACGCTGTTGAGCATCAAGTGCTCGGGGTCCTTGAGCACCTTGCCGATGATGTCGCGCAGCGCCGCGCCACCGGTGGTGGCCGAGAACAGCAGGGTCTGCTCGCGGTTCTCGCACTCCTTGCACAGGCGCTCCATGTCTTCGGCGAAGCCCATGTCGAGCATGCGGTCGGCTTCGTCCAGCACCAGAACCTGGACGTGGGAGAGGTCCAGGTTACCGGCGTTCAGGTGTTCCAGCAGGCGGCCCGGGGTGCCGATCAGGATGTCCGGGACCTTGCGCAACAGTGCGGCCTGCTCCTTGAAGTCCTCGCCGCCGGTGACCAACCCGGACTTTACGTAGGTGAACTGGGAAAAACGCTGCACTTCCTTGAGGGTCTGCTGGGCCAGCTCGCGGGTCGGCAGCAGGATCAGTGCCCGGATCTCCACGCGACGCTGGCGCAGGTCGACCAGGCGGTTGAGCAGCGGCAGCACGAAGGCGGCGGTCTTGCCGCTACCGGTCTGCGCGGTCACCCGCAGGTCACGCCCTTGCAGGGCCAGGGGAATGGCCGCCGCCTGCACCGGGGTCGGCTCGACAAAGTTCAGCTCGGCCACGGCTTTGAGCAGGCGTTCGTGCAGGGCGAATTGGGAAAACACGGGTGTACCTCGGGCAGTCGCTGGAAATTCAAGTTGCATAGGGTAACGTTTTCCGTGACGGACGCCGAATTTCTTTTGGCACCTTGGCGCCAATCCGCGTTCTAATGGGCCTTCGTTTTCGCAATACAGACCCGTCTAACCCTCATGGATATCCAACGACTCTGGAAAGACGCCCTGGACCTCTGGGGCACCCTCGACCAACACCCCATGCTGCACGCCGCCCTGGGCCTGGTGGTCCTGCTGGTTATTTCCCTGCTCATCGGCCGCCTGGCCCGCTTCATGGTGCTGCATGCCAGCCGCCTGCTGGCCCGCCAGCAACCGCTCAAGTGGCTCGACGACCTGCGCCACAACAAGGTCTTCCACCGCCTGGCCCAGACCACGCCCTCACTGGTGATCCAGTTCGGCCTGAAGCTGGTGCCGGAGCTGGGCGAAACCGCCCAGCACTTCCTCGGCAACGTGGCCCTGGCCTTCACCCTGCTGTTCATGACCATGGCCCTGTCGTGCCTGCTCGATGCCCTGCTGGACATCTACGCCCGCACCGAGCACGCCCGCACACGCTCGATCAAGGGCTACGTACAGCTGGCCAAGATGATGCTGTGGATCTTCGCCGCCATCGTCATCGTCGCCACCCTAATCGACCGCTCGCCGCTGTTGCTGCTCTCGGGCCTGGGTGCCATGTCGGCCGTGCTGCTGTTGGTCTACAAGGACACCTTGCTGTCGTTCGTCGCCAGCGTGCAATTGACCAGCAACGACATGCTGCACGTCGGCGACTGGATCGAGATGCCCCAGGTCGGCGCCGACGGCGACGTGGTGGACATCACCCTGCACACGGTCAAGGTGCAGAACTTCGACAAGACCATCGTCTCCATCCCCACCTGGCGCCTGATGAGCGAGTCGTTCCGCAATTGGCGCGGCATGCAGCAGTCCGGCGGGCGGCGCATCAAGCGCAGCCTGTTCATCGACGCCGCCGGCGTGCGCTTCCTCACCGCCGAAGAAGAACAGCGCCTGGGCCAGGTCCGCCTGCTGGGCGACTACCTGAAACAAAAGCGCCAGGAACTGAGCACCTGGAACGAAGCCCTGGGGCCGGTGGCCGAACTCGCCGCCAACCGCCGCAAGCTGACCAACATCGGCACCTTCCGCGCCTTCGCCCTGGCCTACCTGAAGAACCACCCCGACGTGCAGCAAGGCATGACCTGCATGGTCCGCCAGATGCAGACCACGGCCGAGGGCGTGCCGCTGGAGATCTACTGCTTCACCACCACCACCGCATGGGCGGAGTACGAACGCATCCAGGGCGATATCTTCGACTACCTGCTGGCGGTGTTGCCCGAGTTCGGCTTGAGCCTGTACCAGCAACCCAGCGGCAATGACATGCGTATCGGGCTTGCCGCCAGGCCTTTGGCCACTCACGAGCCGCAACGGTTGAGCGAGCTGAGCGAGGCCTAGCCGTTTTCAACCGAAGGTCATCTCGAAAGGCTGCGCGCTCTTTCTGATGGCCAGGGCAACTTCAGGTGCCCGCTCCACCAGCGCCTGCTGGTGGAGCAATGTTCCCTCTACGGCCTGAAGGATTTCACATATTCGTCCACCTGGATCTTCGACACGGCAACGTTTACCGAATTCGAGCAAGTAAAGGCGGGATGCGAACATGGATTTCTGGTTGTTCAATGCCAGCGCCAAGGCATCATCCGGCAGATAAGCCGTGGTATTGACGATGTCATAGGCTGGAGCCAACACGGCATCGTTGGCATCTGGCGTGCTGTAGAGCAACCCGAAGTTCTTGAGGTGGGCATCGCCATTGCCAACGATGCAACTCAACGCAACGATATCGAACAACCTGTGCAAGCTATCGACCTGCGTCTCCACTGCCCCAAAGACCTCGATGGCCTTGGCGATCTGTTCATAGCTCTTGCTGTACTTCTGCTCCGTGCCCACCCCCATGAGCACTGCCATGTCTTCGAAGCCCAGCGGGTTCAGCTCGGCGTCCCGGTCGAACCGCCGCATGACAAACATTTTCATGTCCCTCGACAAATAGAAGGGCGGCGTAGAAATACCCGCAGCGCTGGCAATCGACATGCACAGGTACTCATTGATGGCCAGGTGGGGAAAAGCGTCCCGACCACTTTTTATTATCAGTTCCGAAGTGAGCGCGGTGGCCTTGAGCGGCGTATCGACCAACTCCGGAACCAGCACCTTTGGCTGAACACCTGAAATACCAGAGCGCAGAATGTACCGATGCACCAATTCACTGAACAGGTCCTGTGCGCCATCCCAAGCCAGAATTTCTTCCAATCGCTCGCCCTTGGCTCCAGGCACCTGCTGGTCCAACAACCGCTCTACCTCCGGAGCGCTCACCGACACCCGGCCAACCGGCGAATTGCTGCCGGAAATGGCCAACAACAGCATGGGGTCGACTTTGACCAACTTCGCCAGCCTGAACTTCAACTGCTCCAGCAAAAAACCTTCCGGCAGGTTCATCTGAAACAACGGATGCAATTCGCGCTGGAAATAGTCCAGGCGCCTCGGCGGCATGGTCAAGCTGACGCAGCGAGAGGGCTCGATGCCGTCGTATCGAAAAACATAGTCACCGGCCATTTCCCGGAAAACTCGACCGCTTGGCCCAAGTGGCGTGGAGACCTGCAATTCTGCATTCACGCGAAGACATCCCCAAGTTCATCGAGCGTGGGCATTCGCCTGGGCACAACCTCGAGCTCACACCCCAACGCACTCAAGGCTCGACAGTAATAGGACATCGCGACGGTAAGCGAACCCTTTTCAATTTCACCAAGTTTCTGCCGGGTGATACCGATACGTTGGGCAAGCTCGACCTTGGACCATCCGCGATGTTTGCGCAGGGTTTCGATGCTGCGTCCGACTCGCTCAGCAATCAAGGCATCGCTCATGTCACGCTAACCTTACAAATGATGACAAATGTAATGTATACATAACAAAAGAGGGTTTCCACTGGTCGTTATGTCCGGCTGCCCAACGGTAGGGGCCGGCGACTACCCAACCGGCTCATCCACACCGACGCCACGATGATCGCCCCGCCTACGAAGAGCCGCCCCAGCGGCTCGTCCTGGTTCCAGATCAGCAGGTTCAGCAACAACCCCACCGGCACGTGCAGGTTGTTCATCACCGCCAACGTGGCCCCCGGGACCAGGCACGCGCCTTTGTTCCACCAGTACAGCCCCAACGCCGTCGGGACCAGCCCCAGGAACAACAGCACCAGCCATTGTGTGTCGGTCGCTGGCAGGTGCTGGTAGTTGCCGAACAACAGGAAGGCGGGCAGCACGACGATCAGCGCGCCCAGGTAGAAATAGCCAAAGCGCCGGTAGTGCGGCAGGTCGCTGGGGTGCCGAGCCACCAAGTGGCGATACATGACCTGGCCTGCCGCATAGGTGAAGTTGGCCAGTTGCAGCAACAGGAAGCCCATGAAGAAGTCACCGCTGATGCTGTCGAAGCGGATCACCGCAGCGCCCGCCACGGCCACCAAGGCGGCCAGCAGCGCCCAGAAGTTGAAGCGGCGGTTCAGGGCGTCTTCGATCAGGGTCACGTGCAAGGGCGTGAGAATGGTGAACAGCAGCACCTCCGGCACCGTCAGCACGCGGAAGCTCAGGTACAGGCACACATAGGTGATGCCGTACTGCAACGCCCCGATCAGCAGCATCGCGCGCATGAAGCGTGGCTCCACCTGGCGCCAGCGGGTCAGCGGCAGGAACACCAGCAAGGCCAGCACCACGCGCGCCAGCACCGCGAAGTAGCTGTCGACGTTGCCGGCCAGGTAGACGCCGATCAGGTTGAAGGAAAACGCCTGGATCAGCGCGACGATTATCAGGTAGCTCATGATTGCCTCTTGAGTATCAAGGCGGCGACCTTAGCGGGTTGAACCGAAGCAGTTCAACCATGCGCAGTGTAGGGGCAGTGCCAGACCATTCGCGGGTAAATCCGCTCCCACAGGTTGCGGGAGCGGGCTTGCCCGTGAACAGGTCAGTCCTGCATGGCGAAAAAACCAACATAAAAAAGCCCGGCCATCAGGCCGGGCAGGTACACCCAAAGGAGCAACAGGGTGTCAGGGGGTTGGGAATGCGTTACGCGTCAGGCCACCGCGGCCAGCCTGGCCTTGGCCTGGTTCAGGCCTTTCTCGTGGAATTCGCTGCTGATATTCAGGCCTTCGGCGTGGATGAAGTCCACCTCATGAATGCCGATGAAGGCCATCACCTGACGCAGATAGGGTTCCTGGTGGTCGCTGGTGGCACCGGCATGGATGCCGCCACGGGCAGTCAGGACGATGGCGCGCTTGCCGGTCAGCAGGCCTTGCGGGCCGGTCGGGGTGTACTTGAAGGTGATGCCGGCACGCAGCACGTGATCCAGCCAGGCCTTGAGGGTGCTGGGGATGGTGAAGTTGTACATCGGCGCCGCCATCACCAGCACGTCGGCCGCGAGCAACTCCTCGGTCAGTTCATTGGACCGCTCCAGTGCATCCACTTCTGCGGCGCTGCGCTGCTCTTCAGGCTTCATCCAGCCGCCGAGCAGGTTGGCATCCAGGTGCGGCACAGGGCTCACCGCCAGGTCGCGCAGCTTGATCTCGTCGCCCGGATGGGCCGCTTGCCACTGCTGGATGAAATCCTGGGTCAGCTGGCGGGAAACGGAATCCTGCTGGCGGGCGCTGCTTTCGATGATCAATACGCGGGACATGGAAGCCTCCATCGGCGAACAAAGGGTTGCGATTCGATGGAGGTGAGATTAAAACTTGACCTATCGATAAAAAAGCGTAAAAAGTGGGTGAAATCTATCGACTATTCCGTTTATTCGGCTTTGCAGTTCACCGCGATGCGCAGCTTGATGATCTGGCGGTTGAACTTGGCGGTGACGTCCACGCTTTTGCCCGCCGGTACATTCACCCGGCGCACCCGCGGCGCCTCGGGGCCGTTGCGGAAGGTCACCTTGCAAGCCGCCGGGACTTGCCCGTAGTTGTTCAAGGTGATGCTACCGATGTCGTAGGCAGTGTCGTAGGTGGTGTAGTCCAGCTTGACCCCGGCCAGTTCCTTCTCTACCTCGATGGGGTAGGCCATGGCCCCCAGGGGCAGGCACAGCAGCAATGCCGCACAAGATTTCTTCATTGGGCGCTCTCCTTGGAAGAGCGCAGCTTAGGACAACAGGAGCCGAAGATGAAAGCGCCACGCGTAACCCTGGATCAGTGGCGAACCCTCCAGGCAGTGGTCGACCACGGCGGGTTCGCCCAGGCCGCCGAAGCCCTGCACCGCTCGCAATCGTCGGTCAGCTACACCGTGGCACGCATGCAGGAGCAGCTGGGCGTGCCGCTGCTGCGCATCGATGGGCGCAAGGCGGTGCTCACCGAAGCCGGCAATGTGCTGCTGCGCCGTTCACGCCATCTGGTCAAGCAGGCCAGCCAGCTCGAGGACCTGGCCCACCACATGGAGCAAGGCTGGGAGGCCGAGGTGCGCGTGGTGGTCGATGCCGCCTACCCCAGCGCCCGCCTGGTCAGGGCGCTGAGCGCCTTCATGCCGCAAAGCCGCGGGTGTCGGGTACGCCTGCGCGAGGAGGTGTTGTCCGGTGTCGAGGAAGTGCTGCACGAAGGCATTGCCGACCTTGCCATCAGCAGCTACAGCATCGGCGGCTACCTGGGCGCCGAACTGAGCTCGGTGGAATTCATCGCCGTCGCCCACCCCGAGCACAGCCTGCACCGCCTGGGCCGGGAAATCACCTTCCAGGACCTGGAAAGCCAGTTGCAGGTGGTGATCCGCGACTCCGGCCGTGCCCAACCACGGGATGTCGGCTGGCTCGGCGCCGAGCAGCGCTGGACGGTCGGCAGCCTGGGTACCGCCGCCACCTTCGTAAGCAGCGGCCTGGGCTTTGCCTGGCTGCCCCGGCACATGATCGAGCGCGAGCTGCGCGACGGCGTGCTCAAGCCGCTGCCGCTGGATCAAGGTGGCAGCCGTCACCCACTGTTCTACCTTTATTCGAACAAGGACAAGACCTTGGGTCCGGCCACGCAGATTCTCATCGAGCTGCTGCGCAATTTCGACACAGCGCCATTGGACGAGCCCTTCGCAGCCCCCCCGCAAGCCTGAGAGGACCGCGCCCATGGCCTATTTCGAGCACGAAGGATGCACGCTGCACTACGAGGAATACGGCCAGGGCGAACCCCTGGTGCTGCTGCATGGCCTGGGCTCGAGCTGCCAGGACTGGGAACTGCAAGTCCCGGTGTTGAGCCGCCATTACCGGGTGATTCTGATGGATATCCGCGGTCATGGTCGCTCCGACAAACCTCGCGACGGCTACCAGATCGCGACCTTCAGTGCCGACCTGCTGGCCCTACTGGAGCACCTGCAGACCGGCCCGGTGCACGTCGTCGGCCTGTCCATGGGCGGCATGGTGGGTTTTCAGTTCGCCGTCGACCACCCCGCCTGGCTACGCAGCCTGTGCATCGTCAACAGCGCCCCTGAGGTGCGACGCAACTCGATCGCTCACTGGATCTGGTGGATCAAGCGCTGGAGCCTGGCGCGCATCCTCAGTGTCGAGACGATCGGCAAGGGCTTGGCCGAGCGGCTGTTCCCCAAGCCAGAACAAACCGAACTGCGCCACAAGATGGCCCAGCGCTGGGCGCGCAACGACAAGCGCGCCTACCTGCGCAGCTTCGATGCCATCGTCGACTGGGGTGTGCAGGCGCGCATCGGGCAGATCCGCTGCCCGACCCTGGTGATCGCCGCCGACCACGATTACACCCCGATACAACTCAAGGAACGCTATGTCGCCCTGATGCCCCAGGCGACACTGGCGGTCATCGCCGATTCCCGGCACGCTACTCCCCTCGACCAACCCGAGGTCTTCAACCAGACCCTGCTGCACTTCCTCGCAGCGGCTTCCACTTCTCAAGGATCTTTGAGCCCATGCTGAAAAAACTCCTGATCACCGCCTGCTCGGTCGCCTTCGCCACCAGCGTCATGGCTTCGGACAAGACCCCTCACGTCGTGCTGGATACCAGCTTAGGCCAGGTCGAGATCGAGCTGAACGCCGAAAAGGCGCCGATCAGCACGAAGAACTTCCTCGAATACGTCGACAGCGGCTTCTACGACAACACCATCTTCCACCGCGTGATCCCAGGCTTCATGGCCCAGGGCGGCGGTTTCACCGACCAGATGGTGCAAAAGCCGACCCGCGACCCGATCCGCAACGAGGCCAGCAACGGCCTGGCCAACACGCGCGGCACCCTGGCCATGGCGCGTACCTCCGACCCGAACTCGGCCACCAGCCAGTTCTTCATCAACGTGGCCGATAATGATTTCCTCAACCCAGGCCGCGACCGTGGCTACGCGGTGTTCGGCAAGGTGACCAAGGGTATGGAGGTGGTCGACCAGATCGTCAACTCGCCTACCACCATCAAGCAAGGCATGCGCGATGTACCGGCGGACCCGGTGTACATCAAGTCCGCCAAACGCATCGACTGATCGCAGGTCTCACAAGGATGTGAACCCGCCTTGAGGTCGGATGGAACAGGAGTGTGTCCACCATGTTGTACCGCCGCTTCGAACAGCTGATCGACATTTTCCGCGAGGCGCCCAGCGACGCGCCGCCAAGCCAGGTATGGCCGTTCTACCTGTATTACCTGCGCCAGGTCTGGCCCAGCTTCATCGCCCTGCTGGTGGTCGGCCTGGTGGCCGCGCTGATCGAGGTGGCCATGTTCAGCTACCTGAGCCGGATCATCGACCTGGCCCAGGCCACGCCGGGCTCCGAGTTCTTCAGCCGGCACAGCGGCGAGCTGGCCTGGATGCTGGTGGTCATCCTGGTGCTGCGGCCGGTGTTCTTCGGCCTGCACGACCTGCTGGTGCACCAGACCATCAGCCCGGGCATGACCAGCCTGATCCGTTGGCAGAACCATACCTACGTGCTCAAGCAGAGCCTGAATTTCTTCCAGAGCGACTTCGCCGGGCGCATCGCCCAGCGCATCATGCAGACCGGCAACTCCCTGCGCGACTCAGCGGTACAGGCCGTGGACGCACTCTGGCACGTGCTCATCTACGCCATCAGCTCCCTGGTACTGTTCGCCGAGGCCGACTGGCGGCTGATGCTGCCATTGCTGGCCTGGATCGCCTGCTACATCGCCGCGCTCTACTACTTCGTACCCCGGGTCAAGGAACGTTCGGTGATTTCCTCCGACGCCCGCTCCAAGCTGATGGGGCGCATCGTCGATGGCTACACCAACATCGCCACCCTCAAGCTGTTCGCCCATACCGACTACGAACAGCAGTACGCCCGTGAGGCGATCAGCGAGCAGACCGAGAAAACCCAGCTGGCCTCGCGGGTGGTCACCAGCATGGACGTGGTCATCACCGGCCTCAACGGCCTGTTGGTGGTGGGCACCACGGGCCTGGCCCTGTGGCTGTGGAGCCAGTCGCTGATCACCGTTGGCGCCATCGCGCTGGCCACGGGCCTGGTGATCCGCATCATCAACATGTCCGGCTGGATCATGTGGGTGGTCAATGGCATCTTCGAGAACATCGGCATGGTCCAGGACGGCCTGCAGACCATCGCCCAGCCGGTCAGCGTCACCGACAAGCCTGGCGCCCCGGCACTGCAGGTCAGCCGTGGCGCGGTGCACTTCGACCATGTGGACTTTCATTACGGCAAGGGCAACAAGGTCATCGACGGGCTGGACCTGGACATCCGCCCCGGCGAGAAGATCGGCCTGATCGGCCCTTCCGGCGCCGGCAAGTCGACCCTGGTCAACCTATTGCTGCGTCTGTACGACGTGGACAGCGGGCGCATCCTCATCGACGGCCAGGACATCGCCGAGGTCAACCAGGCCAGCCTGCGCGCGCAGATCGGCATGATCACCCAGGACACCTCGCTGCTGCATCGCTCGATCCGTGACAACCTGCTGTATGGCCGGCCGGATGCCAGCGAGGCGCAAGTCTGGGAGGCCGTGCGCCAGGCCCGGGCCGACGAGTTCATCCCCCACCTCTCCGACGCCCAGGGGCGCACTGGGTTCGATGCCCATGTGGGCGAGCGCGGCGTCAAGCTCTCCGGTGGCCAGCGCCAGCGCATCGCCATTGCCCGGGTGCTGCTCAAGAACGCGCCGATCCTGATCATGGACGAAGCCACCTCGGCGCTGGATTCGGAAGTCGAGGCGGCGATCCAGGAGAGCCTGGAGACCTTGATGCAAGGCAAGACGGTGATCGCCATCGCCCACCGCCTGTCCACCATCGCCCGTATGGACCGGCTGGTGGTGCTGGACCAAGGGCGCATCGTCGAAAGCGGTACCCATGCCGAGTTGCTGGCCGAGCGCGGGTTGTATGCGCGGTTGTGGCATCACCAGACCGGCGGGTTCGTCGGGGTGGATTGACCGCTCCATCCCGCGATTGGGCCCGCTCAGGCCCTCCGGTAAGGCAACATCTCCCGCGCCTGCTCGGCATAGGCCCTCACCCCTGCCCGCTCCTGCTCGAGGAAATCCCCCACCGCCCGGCGCAACCCCGGGTGCAACAGGTAATGCCACGACCTGGTCAGCACCGGCTCGAAGCCGCGGATCAGCTTGTGTTCACCCTGGGCCCCGGCATCGAACCGCTGCAGCCCTTCTTCAATGGCGAACGTCATGCCCTGATAGAAGCAGGTTTCGAAATGCAACCGATCGAATTCGTCCAGGCACCCCCAATAACGCCCATACAGGCTGTCACCACCGACCAGGCTCAGGGCCATGGCCACCTCGCGCCCGTGCTGGCGAGCCACCACCACCCGCACCGCCTCGGGCATGCGCTCGGCCAGCAGGCTGAAGAATTCGCGGGTCAGATAGGGCGTACGACGCCGCACCGCATAGGTGTTGGCATAGCACAGGTAGACGAAGTCCCACTGCGCCTCGCTCAGTTCCTCATCGCGCAACCAGCGGAAGTCGATCCCCTGCCCGGCCACCTGCTCGCGCTCCTTGCGCATCTGCTTGCGCTTGCGGGAACTCAGGGTATCGAGGAAGTCCTGGAAGTCGCGGTAACCGCGGTTATGCCAGTGGAACTGGCAACCCAGGCGCTCCATCCACCCTGGCAAGCCGGCGATGCGCTCGTCGAGGGCGCTGTCGGTGAAGTTGATGTGCGCACCGGAGAGCTCACCCTTGCCCAGGTACTCGGGAATGGCCTGCAGCATGAGCAACCCATCGGCTGGCTCGGCCGCCAGCAGGCGCGGACCGCTCACCGGGCTGAACGGCACCGCGCCGAGCAGCTTGGGGTAGTAGCGGATGCCCGCGCGTTCGCAGGCATCGGCCCAGCCGTGATCGAACACGTACTCACCGAAGGAATGCCACTTGCGGTAGGCAGGCAGCACTGCACGCACCTGCCCAGCGCGCTCCAGCACCAGATGCTCGGCCGCCCAGCCGGTCGCGGGCGCGACGCTGCCGCTGTCCTCCAAAGCACTGAGGAAAGCGTGGCGCAGGAACGGCTGGCCGCAAGGCACCAGGGCATCCCAGGTCGTCGCCGGCAGGTCACGTAGATGGGCAAGGCTGTACAGGCTGGTCACGATGTCGACTCACAGGCCAGGAAGTGGCCAGTATCCCCAAGTGGGTCGCGACACTCAAATGAAGCGAACACTCAATCTCGCTTAACCACAGTGCCATCAAATAGACATTATTTTGTCATTCCTCCCCGCAATACTGGCGCCTGTTTTTCGGAACCCCGGCAACCCCTCTAGCCAGGGCCTTTCCGAAGGCATGCCAACTAAGGGGCAGGCGCAAGAGCCTCCCCAACTTTTTCCAACAGGGAGAACCTTATGCGTCTTGTTTCTACACTTACCGGAGTAAGCCTCACCGGCATGATGCTGGCACTGAGCGCTCCGGCCAGTGCTGCAGTCGACGCCAAGCTGCTCGAGATGCTCCGCGCCAACGGCTCGATCAACCAGGCGCAGTACAACGAACTGCAGGCCGATCTGGCCAAGGAAACCAAGGAAAAGGCAGAGCAGAAGGCCCAGGCCGACCGCCTGAGCTCCTTCGAGCAGAAAGTGGCATGGGCCGCCAAGACCCAGATCAAGGGCGACGTACGCCTGCGCTACGAAGACGTCAACGTCGACAACCCCAACAGCCGCAGCGGCAACCAGGACCGCGAGCGCGTCCGTGCCCGCGTCGGCTTCTACAGCCAGATCAACCCGCAGGTCGATGCCGGCATCCGCGTTGCCACCGGCAGCAGCTCCGATGCCCGCTCCACCAACCAGAGCCTGGACAACTACTTCGACAAGAAGTCGCTGTGGGTAGACCTGGCCTACCTCGACTGGCACCCGACCGCCGTGCCGAACCTGCACCTGATCGGCGGCAAGATGCCTCAGCCTTGGGTGAGCATGGGCGACATCATCTGGGACAGCGACATCAACCCCGAAGGCGTGGCCGTCACCTACAAGACCGACCTGGGCGGCGCCGAGCTGTTCGGCAGCGCCGGCCACTACAACCTCAAGGACAACGTGGACGGCGACGGCGTGCAGTTCAAGCACGACGCCCAGCTGTACCACGGCCAGTTGGGCGCACGCTTCGATGCGGCCGACACCGTCAAGGTCACCGTGGGTACCAGCATCTACGGCTATGACAACGACAAGGAATCGGCTGCCCTGCGCGCCTTCGGCAACACCACCAACGAGTTCAACCTGGTGGAAGGCTTCGGCCAGGTGGACTTCACCGGCTTCGCCATCCCGCTGTCGGCCTACGGCCAGTACGTGAAGAACACCGAGAGCACCGACGGCGAAGACAAGGCCTGGTTGGCCGGCCTGAAGACCAAGCTCGGCGCCTGGAGCCTGGACTACAACTACCGCGACGTGCAGCGCAACGCGGTGGTCAGCGCCTTCACCGACTCCGACTTCGGTGCCGGCTTCACCGGTTCGCGCGGTCACAAGTTCAAGGTTGGCTACGAGATCGACAAGAACTTCTCGCTGGGCGCAGCCTACCTGATGGCCAAGACCGACCTGTCCCAGCTGCCGAACAGCAATGCCGACGTCGACACCCTGCAGGTCGACCTGGAAGCCAAGTTCTAAGCGCAAGCTCCCCTGCGTCACTCAGGCGGGAAGTGCCGACCCCATCCGGCGCTTCCCGCTTTTTTTGCCTGCTGCAAATGCATTGGCCCAATCGCCGGCAAGCCGGCGCCCACAGGATCGTGACAGACCCGTGGGAGCCGGCTTGCCGGCGATTGGGCCAATGCAGACGCTACAAGGGATCAGCGCTTGCGCAGGATCACGCTGCCGATCGAATACCCCGCACCAAACGAGCTCAGCACGCCCAGCGCGCCCTTGGGCAGGTCATCCTGGTAGAGGTGGAAGGCAATCACCGAGCCCGCCGAACTGGTGTTGGCATAACGGTCCAGAATCACCGGTGCATCCTCCTCGGCGACCTCACGCCCCAGCAGCTTCTTGACGATCAGGTGGTTCATGCTGAGGTTCGCCTGGTGCAGCCAGAAGCGATTGACGTCGTTCGGTTGCAGGTCGTTTTCCTCCAGGTGCTGACCGATCAGCTCGGCGACCTTCGGGCAGACCTCCTTGAATACCTTGCGGCCTTCCTGCACGAACAGCTTGTCTGGGGCGTCGATCCCCTCCTCCGCCGCACGGTTGAGGAAACCGAAGTTATTGCGGATGTTGTTGGAGAAGCCGGTCCACAGCTTGGTGCTGACGATCTCGAACTGGTGCACCGAGGTGGCCTGGTCGGCGCGTTCGACCAGTACGGCGGTAGCGGCATCGCCGAAGATGAAGTGGCTGTCGCGGTCACGGAAGTTCAGGTGCCCGGTGCAGATCTCCGGGTTGACCATCAGCACCGCTCGGGCCTGGCCCAGTTGCACACTGTTGGCGGCGGTCTGGATGCCGAAGGTGGCCGAGGAGCAGGCCACGTTCATGTCGAAGGCAAAGCCCTGGATGTCCAGTGCTTGTTGCACTTCGATGGAGATGGCCGGGTACGGGCGCTGCAGGTTGGAGCAGGCGACGATCACCCCGTCCACGTCGGCGGGCGTGCGGCCTGCACGCTCAAGGGCCTGGCGGGCGGCGGCCACGGCCATTTCGCAGAGGATCGACGGCTCGTCATTGGAGCGCTCCGGCAGGCGCGGCTTCATGCGCTGCGGGTCGAGGATGCCGGCCTTGTCCATGACGAAGCGGCTCTTGATGCCGGAAGCCTTCTCGATGAAGGCCGCGTCGGACAGCGGCGCGGCCTCCAGCTCGCCCCGCTCGATGGCGGCGGCGTTGTCCTGGTTGTACTGCTGCGCCCAGGTGTTGAAGGACGTCACCAGTTCTTCGTTGGAAATGCTCTGGGCCGGGGTATACAGGCCGGTGCCGCTGATCACGACGTTATGCACGGTCGTTCCTCTGGTCAGAGGCCATCGCCACGCGGCGCTGGCCGGAAAAGGCAAGATAATGGCACTTTAGTGCCAACTTATACGCGAGGGCCGTGCCCTCGATCACAAGACAAGCCCGCACTCTCAGGATAGGCGCGGTTCCTGTAGAAGCAGGCTTGCCCTGCGATGGGCCGCACAGCGGCCCAAATTCCCGCAAGTTTGCCACATTTCCCTAGGTTTAGGCTTCCACCTGGGACCACTGTTTGGACAGACGCTTGTCGGAAACCGGCACCTTGGTGCCCAGCTGCTGGGCGAACAACGACACCCGGTATTCCTCCAGCCACCAGCGGTACAGGGTAAGCTGTTCGTCCCGCTTGCCCTCCTGGGCATGCTTGTCGGCGCGGGCCTTGTACTGGGTCCACAGGTTGGCCAGCTCGCCGCTCCACACCCGGTCCTTCTGCACCTGCGAACCGAGCTTCTCCAGACGCAGCTCCACCGCCTTGAGATAGCGCGGCAATTCTTTGAACCAGGCCGCGGGCGTCTCGCGTACGAAGCCTGGATACACCAGGTTGGCGAGCTGCTGCTTGATGTCGTTCAAGGCGACCGCCTGGCTCAGGTCGATCTTGCCCTTGAAGCGCTTCTGCAAGCCATGCCACAGCTTGAGCACCTCCAGGGTCTGGCGGGCCAGACGCTCGGCATGCTCGGCCCAGCTGCCGCGCTTGCGCTCGGCCAGCGCGGCGAGCGCTGCACCGTCACGCGGCAACGGCGCCTCGCCTTCGAGGATGCAGCTGTCCAGGCTGGCCAGGAGGATATCCTCCACCAACGCCTCGACCCGGCCCAGCTCGCGGTACAACAGGCCCAGCTCGGTCAGCCCCGGCAGCTTGCCGCGCAGGAACTTGGCAGGCTCGGCCAGCTGTTGCAGCAGCAACCGCTGCAGCGCACGGCGGTGCTGGAACTCGGCCTCGGCCTGGGTCGAGAAACGCCCCTCGCGCACTGCCCCGGCCTCTTCCACCAGCGCCGGATACACCGTCAGCGACAGGCCGGCGATCTTCTGCTGGGCGGTTTGCGCCACCTCGGCGAACGCCTTGGCCTGCACCGGCTGCTCGGCTTTTTCGTTGCGCGGCATGGCCAGTGCGGCCTGGCTCGCAGCGGCGAAACGCGCGGTCAGTTCGGCCAGGTCACGGCCTTCGCCAAGGAACTTGCCCTGGCCGTCGACCACCTCGACGTTCATGCGCAGGTGCCCTTCCACCAGCCCGGCCGCTTCGGCCCAGGCGTCGTCCGGCACCCGGGCGCCGGTCATGCGCAGCAGTTCCTGGCCCAGGGCCTGGGGCAAGGCGCCCTGGCCGAAGGTCATGCGGGCCAGGGCCGCCTTGACGAAATCGGGTACCGGCACGAAGTTCTTGCGCAGGGCCTTGGGCAGGTTGCGCACCAAGGCCACGCACTTGGCCTCCAGCAGGCCGGGTACCAGCCACTCCAGGCGCTCGCCCGGCAGGCTCGGCAGCAGCGGTGCCGGCACACGCACGGTAACGCCGTCACGGGGGTGGCCCGGCTCGAAGTGGTAGGTCAATGGCAGGCGCAAGTCCCCCACCTGCAGGCTGTCTGGGTATTGCGCGGCGGTCACTTCGCTGGCTTCGCGGGCCAGAACGTCCTCTTCGCGCATGATCAGCAGGTTCGGGTCCTTCTGGCTGTTGACCCGGTACCAGCTGTCGAAGGTCGCACTCTGGTGGATCTCTGCCGGCAGGCGCGCCTCGTAGAAGGCGTAAAGGGTTTCCTCGTCGGCCAGGATGTCCCGTCGCCGGGCCTTGGCCTCCAGTTCGTCGAGCTGCTCGAGCAGGCGCTTGTTGGCCGCCAGGCACTTGGCCCGCGACTGGATCTGGCCACCCACCAGGCCGTCACGGATGAACAGCTCGCGGGACACCACCGGGTCGATCGGGCCGAAGTGCACCGGCCGGCGACCGACTAGGATCAGGCCATACAGGGTGATCTGCTCGTAGGCCACCACCTGGCCGCGCTTCTTCTCCCAGTGCGGCTCGAAATGGTTCTTCTTGACCAGGTGGGTGGCCAGCGGCTCGATCCAGTCCGGTTCGATCTTGGCCACCATACGTGCATAGAGCTTGGTGGTTTCCACAAGCTCTGCGGCCATCACCCACTGTGGGCGCTTGCGGCCGATGCCGGAGGACGGGTGGACCCAGAAGCGCCGCTGGCGCGCGCCCTGGTAGTCGCCGTCTTCGGTCTTGTGGCCGATCTGGCTCAACAGGCCACTGAGGATGGCCTTGTGCATACGTGGGAAGTCTGCCGGCTCCTTGTTGACCGCCAATTGCAGGTCGCGGCAGATCAGCGAGAGCTGGCGGTGGGCGTCGCGCCATTCACGCAGGCGCAGGTAGCTAAGGAAGTGCTTGCGGCACCAATTGCGCAGCGGGTTGGCGGTCAAGGCCTGGCGCTGCTCCTCGAAGCCCCGCCAAAGGTTGACCAGGGCGGCGAAATCGGAGTCGGTGTCCTTCCACTGGGCATGGGCCTGATCAGCCGCCTGCTGGCGCTCCGGTGGGCGCTCGCGGGGGTCCTGCACCGACAGGGCACTGGCGACGATCAGCACTTCCTGCAGGCTGCCCTGGCGGGCGCCTTCGAGCAGCATGCGGCCCAGGCGTGGGTCGATCGGCAGGCGTGCCAGCTGGCGGCCCAGCGGGGTCAGCTGGTTTTCGCGATTGACCGCCGAGAGCTCCTGCAACAGGTTGAAGCCGTCGCTGATGGCCTTGCCATCCGGCGGCTCGATGAACGGGAAGGCATCGATCGCGCCCAGGCGCAGGTGCAGCATCTGCAGGATCACCGCAGCCAGGTTGGTGCGCAGGATCTCAGGGTCGGTGAACGCCGGTCGGGCGTTGAAGTCTTCTTCGCTGTACAGACGCACGCAGATGCCCGGCTCGACCCGCCCGCAACGGCCCTTGCGCTGGTTGGCGCTGGCTTGCGACACCGCCTCGATGGGCAGGCGCTGAACCTTGGCCCGGTAGCTGTAGCGGCTGATGCGCGCAGTACCGGTGTCGATCACGTAGCGGATGCCCGGCACGGTCAGCGACGTTTCGGCAACGTTGGTGGCAAGTACTACCCGGCGCCCGGTATGGGGCTGGAAGATCTTCTGCTGCTCGGCTGGCGTCAGGCGCGCATACAGCGGCAGGATCTCGGTGTGGCGCAACTGGGCCTTGCGCAGGATCTCGGCGGCATCGCGGATCTCCCGCTCGCCCGGCAGGAACACCAGCACATCACCGGGGCCCTTGCCCTCGCTGCGCTCGTGATGGGCCAGTTCGTCCAGGGTGGCGAGGATCGCCTGGTCGACAGTGAGGTCGTCCTCGACGCGGTTGCCCTCCTCGTCCTGCTCGCTGGTCAACGGGCGGTACCAAGTCTCCACCGGGAAGGTGCGGCCCGACACCTCGATGATCGGCGCGCCGTCGAAATGCTTGGAGAAGCGCTCCAGGTCGATGGTCGCCGAGGTGATGATCAGCTTCAGGTCCGAGCGGCGGTGCAGCAGGGTCTTCAGGTAGCCGAGCAGGAAGTCGATGTTCAGGCTGCGCTCGTGGGCTTCGTCGACGATGATCGTGTCGTAGCGCTCGAGGAAGCGGTCGTGCTGGGTCTCGGCCAGCAGGATGCCGTCGGTCATCAGCTTGACCAGGGTACCGGCATCGCTCTGGTCCTCGAAGCGCACCTGGTAGCCGATCAGCCCGCCCAAGGGCGTGCCCAGTTCTTCGGCCACCCGCGCCGCCACGCTGCGCGCGGCGATCCGACGCGGCTGGGTGTGGGCGATCAGGCCGTGGCGACCGCGGCCCATCTCCAGGCAGATCTTCGGCAACTGGGTGGTCTTGCCCGAGCCGGTCTCGCCGGCGATCACCAGCACCTGGTGCTCGGCCAGGGCCTTCTTGATTTCGTCGCGCTTGGCCGCGATGGGCAGGCTGTCGTCGTAGCGGATGCTCGGCACGCTCTGCTCGCGGGCCACGACCTGGGCGCAGGAAGCCTGGACCTTTTCCACCCACGACGCCTGCTTCGCCTCGTCGGGGCGCTTGCGCAGCTCGTGCAGTTGACGCCGCAGCCGATGGCGGTCGGCGATCATGGCGTGGTCAAGGTTCTTCAGGAGTTGGTCGATTGAGTGGTCTGTCATGGGGCTTTTTGGTGATGCAGGTGGGCCTGCTTTTTCATGATCGGCATTCGAAAGATGCGCGATTGTCGCAGATTTGCGACCGCTTTGCTGTCTGTGCTGCCTGCACTGAAGGAGCGGCCTCGCGCCCTTTCGCGGCACAAGGCCTTCCGACAGCATTTGCATCGTTGCTTGAGAATGTTTAGCCAACCACGGAATGAACGTTGCCATTCACTGCTTTAATCAACCTTATACCCCATGTGAGTATCCAGGCATGATCCGCCCCTCGAGCAATGCGCACCCGGCCCTTCCCAAGGCCAAGGCGCGCGCCGGCGAAAACCCGCTGGTACATGTCATCCTCGCCTTCTGGGCCCTGTGGCACTGCCGCCACGCACGCCCGCCGGATACTTCGTTCACGCCTCTCTGACCCGTCCCGGCCACCTTCGGCCGGTTTCCCGGTACGAGCCGCCGCCTGCGTGCGACGGCCCTGTGCGCCTGCGGGCGCGAGCGAACATCATGCACTTTGCCAACCCCGACCAGGCCAGGCGCTTCCTGGCCGACAACCCTGATATCGAGCTGTTCGAGCTGTTCATCCTCGACGCCAACGGCGTGCCCCGTGGCAAGCTGCTGCACCGCGACGAGCTGCTGGCGGTGTACGAAAGCGGCCGCCCCCTGCCCAGCACCATTCTCGGCCTGACCCTCAATGGCGAGGACGTGGAAGACTCCGGCCTGGTCTGGGACGTGGGCGATATCGACTGCCGCGCCTACCCGCTCGAAGGCAGCCTGGTACGCCTGCCCTGGCGACGCGTGCCGACCGCCGCCGTGCAGGTGAGCATGCACCCCAGCGAGGGCCTGCCGGCCAGCGTGGCCGACCCGCGTCATGTATTGCTGCGCACCCTCGAAGCGCTCGAGGCTGACGGCTACCACCCGGTGATGGCCTGCGAGCTGGAGTTCTACCTGCTCGATCAGCAACGCGACGCGCAGGGGCGCCCGCAACCGGCACTGGACAGCGATGGCGGTCGCCCACACGCCACCCAGGTGTACGGGCTGCGAGAACTCGAGCAGATCGAACCCTTCCTCGCCGACCTCTATGCCGCCTGCAAGGCCCAGGGCATCCCCGCGCGCACGGCGATCTCCGAATACGCGCCCGGCCAGGTGGAAATCACCCTGGAACACGGCCCTGCCTTGCAGGCCATGGACCAGGCCGTGCGCTACAAGCGCCTGGTCAAGGGCATCGCCAACGCGCATGGCATGCAGGCCTGCTTCATGGCCAAGCCCTTCGCCCACCTGGCCGGCACCGGCATGCACATGCACCTGAGCCTGGCCGATGCCGAGGGCAACAACCTGTTCGCCAGCCACGACCCGGCCGGTACCCCGCTGCTGCGCCAGGCGGTCGGCGGCATGTTGCGCCACCTGCGCGAGTCTTTGCTGCTGTTCTGCCCCAACGCCAACTCCTACCGGCGCTTCCAGGCCAACAGCTATGCGCCCCTGGCGCCGACCTGGGGCGTCGACAACCGTACCGTGAGCCTGCGGGTGCCCGGTGGGCCGGCCAACAGCCGCCACGTGGAACATCGTATTTGCGGCGCCGATGCCAACCCGTACCTGGCCGCAGCAGCTATTCTCGCCGCCGCCCACCGGGGTGTACGCGAGCAGCTCGACCCCGGTGCGCCTGTGCAAGGCAACGGCTACGCCCAAGCCAAGGAGCACCTGCCCACCGAGTGGCTGACCGCCCTGGAGGCCCTGGAGCATTCGACGTGGGCCCGGGAAGCTCTGGGCGAGGCCTTCCTCGGGGTCTACCTGAAGGTCAAGCGCGCCGAGTACCGCCAGTTCATGGCCGAAGTCGGCGAACAGGACTGGCGCTGGTATCTGCACCAGGCATGAGCCTCATCCGTTTGAAGGAATCGACATGAACGCAGCATCGAACAACCTGGCGGCGCAACGGGCACCGTCCTACTACAGCGCCACGCTCAACGACCCGACCGCCTACCCGACGCTCACCGGCACCGAGCAGGTGGACGTGGCCATCATCGGCGGCGGTTTCACCGGAGTCGCCACGGCAGTGGAGCTGGCCGAGCGAGGCCTGAAGGTGGCCATCGTCGAAACCAACCGGATCGGCTGGGGCGCCAGCGGGCGCAACGGCGGCCAAGTCACCGGCAGCCTCTCGGGCGACGAGGCCATGCGCACGCAGATGCGCAATCGCCTGGGCAGCGAGGTAGACGATTTCATCTGGCACCTGCGCTGGCGCGGGCACCAGATCATCGAGCAGCGCGTGGCGCGTTACGGTATCGATTGCGATCTCAAGCGCGGCCACCTGCACGCGGCGATGAAGCCGTCGCACATGAGCGAGCTGCAAGCCAGCTACGACGAGGCGCAGCGCCGTGGCATGGGCGACCAGGTGCAGTTGCTCGACCGCGCCGCGGTCGGCCAGCACCTGCAGAGCCCGCTGTACCTGGGCGCCTTGAAGAACCGCCGCAACCTGCACCTGCACCCGCTCAACCTGTGCATGGGCGAGGCCCGCGCCGCCCATTCCCTGGGCGCTTTGGTATACGAAAACTCCGAGGTACTGGAGATCATCCATGGCCCGCGCCCGGCGGTGGTCACCGCCCAAGGCCGCATCGAGGCACGTCAGGTGCTGCTGGCAGGCGATGTCTACCACAAGCTGGAAAAGCGCCAGCTCAAGGGCAAGATCTTCCCGGCCATGGGCGGCATCGTCACCACTGCACCGCTGGGTGAGCTGGCCGAACAGATCAACCCCCAGGACCTGGCGGTGTACGACTGCCGTTTCGTCCTCGACTACTACCGCCTGACGGCGGACAAACGCCTGCTGTTCGGCGGCGGCGCCAACTACTCGGGCAAGGATTCGCGGGATATCGAAGGCGAGCTGCGCCCCTGCATCGAGCGCACCTTCCCGGCGCTCAAGGGCGTGCCGATCGAGTTCAAGTGGAGTTGCGCCATGGGCATCGTGGTCAACCGTATCCCGCAGTTGGGCAAGCTTTCGGACAACGTCTGGTATTGCCAGGGCTATTCAGGGCATGGCATCGCCACCAGCCACATCATGGGCGAGATCATGGCCGAAGCCCTGACCGGAACGCTGGAGAAATTCGACACCTTCGCGGCGTGCAAGCACATCAAGGTGCCGATGGGGGACCTACTGGGCAATCCGCTGCTGGCGGCGGGGATGTGGTACTACCAGATGCTCGAGAAACTGCGCTGACTCCGCGCCCCCTGTAGGAGCGGCCTTGTGCCGCGAAAGGGCCGCAAAGCGGCCCCGATCAGCGATGCTGCAAAAGCCGGGGCGTGCCTTGCAGCCCTTTCGCGGCACAAGGCCGCTCCAGAGACCGCGCGGCCTGCGGGTCAGGCGATCTTCTTCAGGCCCTGTTTCTTCAGCTCTTCATCGCGCAGCTCGCGACGCAGGATCTTGCCGACGTTGGTGGTCGGCAGCGCATCGCGGAACTCGATGTAGCGCGGCACCTTGTAGCCGGTGACATTGGCGCGCATGTGCTCCATCACCTGCTCCTTGGTCAGGGTCATGCCCGGCTTGACGACGATGAACATCTTGATCACCTCGCCCGACTTCTCGTCCGGCACGCCGATCGCCGCGCACTGCAGCACGCCCGGCAAGCCAGCCAGCACATCTTCGAGCTCGTTGGGATACACGTTGAAGCCGGACACCAGGATCATGTCCTTCTTGCGATCGACAATGCGCATGTAGCCGTCCGGCTGGATCACCGCGATGTCGCCGGTCTTCAGCCAACCGTCCTGGTCGAGGATCTCGGCGGTGGCGTCCTCGCGCTGCCAGTAGCCCTTCATGACCTGCGGGCCCTTGACGCACAGCTCGCCGACCTCGCCCAGGCCCAGTTCGCGACCGCTGTCATCGATGACCTTGCACAGGGTGGAAGGCACCGGAATGCCGATGGTGCCGACCTGGTTGGCCTCGGCCGGGTTGACCGCCGCTACCGGGCTGGTCTCGGTCATGCCGTAGCCTTCGCAGATGGCGCAACCGGTCACCGCCTTCCAGCGCTCGGCCACGCTCAACTGCAAGGCCATGCCGCCGGACAGGGTGATCTTCAACGCCGAGAAGTCCAGGGCGCGGAAGGCATCGTTGTTGCACAGGGCGACGAACAGGGTGTTGAGCCCGACGAAGCCGCTGAACTTCCACTTGCCCAGCTCCTTGACCATCGCCGACAAGTCACGCGGGTTGCTGATCAGCACGTTGTGGTTGCCGATCAGCATCATGGCCATGCAATGGAAGGTGAACGCATAGATGTGGTACAGCGGCAGCGGGGTGATGAGGATCTCGCACCCCTCATGCAGGTTGGAGCCCATCAGCGCCCGGCATTGCAGCATATTGGCCACCAGGTTGCGGTGGGTCAGCATGGCGCCCTTGGCAACCCCCGTGGTACCGCCGGTATACTGCAGCACTGCGACGTCGTTGGGCTGGGGGTTGGCCTCGGTCACCGCGCCACCCTTGCCCAGGGCCAGGGCATCGTTGAAGCGCACGGCGCCCGGCAGGTTGTAGGCCGGCACCATCTTCTTCACGTACTTGATCACGCTGTTGATCAACAGGCGCTTGAGCGGCGGCAGCAGGTCGGCCACTTCGGTGACGATGACGTGCTTGACCTGGGTCTTGGGCACCACCTTCTCGGCGAGGTGGGCCATGTTGGCCAGGCATACCAGGGCCTTGGCGCCGGAGTCGTTGAACTGGTGCTCCATTTCCCGCGCGGTGTACAGCGGGTTGGTGTTGACCACGATCAGGCCGGCGCGCATGGCGCCGAACACGGCTACGGGGTATTGCAGGACATTGGGCAATTGCACGGCGATGCGGTCGCCGGGCTTGAGGTCGGTATGCTGTTGCAGCCAAGCGGCGAAAGCGCCCGAGAGCGTGTAGAGCTCACCGTAGGTCAGGGTCTTGCCCAGGTTGCTAAAGGCCGGTTTGTCGGCAAAGCGTTGGCAGGATTGCTTGAGTACCGCCTGGATATTGGGGAATTCGTCAGGATTGATTTGAGCCGTAATTCCGGCTGGGTACTTATCCTTCCAAAAATTTTCGATCATGGAAGCCCGCTCCTTCAGCAACAGCCAATTCGTCACGCATTGTGCGTTTATTATTGATATGAGATGACGGCTCATTGCAAACCGGATCATCCGAAAGCGCGCCGAGAGTAACAGCTTTGCCAAGGGTCGACTAGAGCCCGAATCGGCCTTACCGGTCACAAAAATGACTCAAAGAACTATACAGGTCATTTTTAGAGTATTTAACCAAAACGTCGCAATTCAGCCCGAAAAAGGCAGGCTAGAGCGGTTCATCCCTAGCCTGCCTGTTCGGAAGACCGCCAGGGATCAGGCGATATCACGCAGCTCGCGGCGCAGGATCTTACCCACCGGCGTCATGGGCAATGAATCGCGCAGCACGATGTGCTTGGGCACCTTGTAGCCTGTGAAGTTGGCCTTGCAGAACGCCTTGAGCTCATCGACATCCAGCCCGCCCTCGCGGGGCACCACGAACAGCTTGACCGCCTCGCCGGAACGTTCGTCCGGCACGCCGATGGCCGCGCAGTTGGCGACCTTCGGGTGCCCCATGACCACATCCTCGATCTCGTTGGGGTACACGTTGAAACCCGAGACGATGATCATGTCCTTCTTGCGATCGACGATACGGGTAAAACCGTCGGGGTCGATCACGGCGATATCGCCCGTCTTCAGCCAACCCTCGGCATCCAGTGTGGCGGCGGTGGCCTCGGGCTGCTGCCAGTAGCCCTTCATGACCTGCGGCCCCTTGATGCAGAGCTCGCCCCGCTCGCCCAGGGGGAGTTCGTTGCCCTGGTCGTCGATAACCTTGAACGCCGTGCCCGGCACGGGGATGCCCACGGTGCCCAGGCGTGCCAGCTCGCCATAGGGGTTGGTGCTGGCCACCGGAGAGGTTTCGGTCAGGCCATAGCCCTCGACGATGCGACAACCCGTCAGTTGCTCCCAGCGTTCGGCGGTGGCCTTCACCAGCGCCGTGCCGCCTGAGTTGGTGACCTTGAGGGCGGAGAAATCCAGGGCCTTGAAGCCGGGGTGGTCCATCAGAGCGACGAACAGCGTGTTCAAGCCCAGCAGCGCGGTGAACCGCCACTTGCCCAATTCCTTGATGAAACCCGGGATGTCGCGGGGGTTGGTGATCAGCACGTTATGGTTGCCGGTGACCATCATGCACATGCAGTTCGCGGTGAAGGCATAGATGTGGTACAGCGGCAGCGGCGCGATCATCACCTCCTCGCCGTCCTTGATCAGCCGCTGGCCGTCGGGGCCGTGCTGGGCGAAGCAGGCCAGCACCTGCAACATATTCGCGACCAGGTTGCCGTGGGTGAGCATGGCACCCTTGGCAAGGCCGGTGGTGCCGCCGGTGTACTGCAGCACGGCGATGTCGTCGAGCGCCAGCGCCACCGGCCTGGGCGACAGGCCGCGGCCCTGGCGCATCACCTGCTTGAACGACACGGCCTGGGGCAGGTTGTAGGCCGGGACCATCTTCTTCACTTTGTCGACCACGGTGTTGACCAGCCAGCCCTTGGCGGTGGGCAGCAGGTCGCCCATCTTCGCCTCGATCAGGTACTGGATGTCGGTCTCGCCGAGCACCTCCTGCACGCGCTGGCCGAACATGTTCAGGTACACCAGGGCGCGGGCGCCGGAGTCCTTGAACTGGTGGCGCATCTCGCGCGCGGTATAGAGCGGGTTGGTGTTGACCACGATCAGGCCGGCGCGCATGGCACCGAACACGGCGATAGGGTATTGCAGCACGTTGGGCATCTGCACGGCGATGCGATCGCCCGGGACGAGGTCGGTGTGCTGCTGCAGCCAGGCCGCGAAGGCCGCGCAGTGGCGATCGAGGTCGGCATAGCTGAGGGTCACGCCCAGGTTGCTGAAGGCCGGGCGGTCGGCGAAGCGCTTGCAGGAGCGTTCGAAGACATCGACCACGGAGTAGTAGGCATTGATATCGAGGGTGGAAGGCACGCCCGCCGGGCGCTTGTCGTTCCAGAAGTCGGCTTGCATTTATAGTTGTTCCTCTGCCCGAAGCTATCCCTACCTCTTTGCCCACACAGGCAAAAGGGTGTTGAACCGACGTTAGCAGGTAAGACGCAGGTGGCATACAAGCCAAATGCCGCCATTAACATTGTGAATCTTATTTGTTGTCTTCCTGCAATCGGCGCCATTGCGCATACACTGTCTCGAAGCCGTGCGCAAAGGACCTTCCATGCCCCATGACGCCTTCTGGCTGCCTGCCAGCGAGCATTGCAGCCTCTATGTCCACCAGTGGTTGCCGACCACCCCGGTCAAGGCCGTGGTGCTGCTGGCCCATGGCATGGCCGAGCATGCCGGTCGCTATCGGCGCCTGGGCCACGCCCTGGCGGATGCAGGTTTCGCGCTGCTCGCCCCGGACCTGCGTGGCCATGGCCGTACCGCCGAGCTGGGCTGCCTGGGCCTGTTCGCCCGTCATCATGGCTGGACCACCGTGGTCAACGACCTGGGCCTGATCGCCCAGCACATCGGCCAGCAATTCCCTGGTACACCGCTGTTCCTGTTCGGCCACAGCATGGGCAGCTACATCGCCCAAGCGTACCTGATGCACCACAGCGCCAGCCTGCAGGGCGCCGTGCTCAGTGGCTCGAACTTCCACCCCCCCCTGCTGTACCGCACCGCCTCCCTGGTAGCCCGTGCCGAAACCTGGCGCCAGGGGCCGCTGGGCAAGAGCGCGCTGCTCGACTGGCTGTCGTTCGGCTCGTTCAACAAGGCCTTCAAGCCCAACCGCACTGCCTTCGACTGGCTCAGCCGCGATGCTGACGAAGTCGACCAGTACGTCGCCGACCCGCTGTGCGGCTTTCGCTGCTGCAACCAGCTGTGGGTTGACCTGCTCCAAGGCCTGGCGCAGATCAGCCAGCCGAAGAACCTGGCGCAGATCGACCCGAACCTGCCCATCCTGGTGATCGGCGGCGAATGTGATCCGGTCAGTGCCGGCAAGCGTCTGAAAGGTCTGGCCGCTGCCCTGCGCGCGACCGGCAACCGGCACGTGCAACTGCGCCTGTACCCCGAGGCCCGGCACGAACTGCTCAACGAAACCAACCGCGACGAGGTCACCGCCGATATCCTCGGCTGGCTGGAGCAGGCCCTGGCCCTTGGCCGCCCTGCCCGCAGTGAATGATGTACACTTCCCCGTCCGCCCCCCTAAGGAAGCCCCGATGCCCCAGGTCACCAACACGCCCTACGAAGCCCTCGAAGTCGGGCAGAAAGCCAGCTATGAAAAGTCCGTGCAGGAGCGCGACATCCAGCTCTTCGCCGCGATGTCCGGTGACCACAACCCGGTGCACCTGGACGCCGAGTTCGCGGCCAAGAGCATGTTCCGCGAGCGCATCGCCCATGGCATGTTCAGTGGCGCTTTGATAAGCGCCGCGGTGGCCTGCACCCTTCCGGGCCCCGGGACCATCTACCTGGGCCAGCAGATGAGCTTCCAGAAGCCGGTGAAGATCGGCGACACCCTGACCGTGCGCCTTGAGATTCTCGAGAAACTGCCCAAGTTCAAGGTGCGCATCGCCACCAATGTATACAACCAGAACGACGAGCTGGTCGTCGAAGGCGTCGCCGAGATCCTCGCACCGCGCAAACAGCAGACCGTGGAACTGGTCACCCCGCCAAATTTCGTCGCCAGCTGATACGGTGCCCTGTGGGAGCGGTTTTACCCGCACAGCATGCCACACGGTATTCGCGGGTAAACCCGCTCCCACGGGCCTTGCGCTTGCTCAGCTCTTTCTCACCCCAACTCCCGCAGACACCGCTCGATATGCCGCCGCTCCGGCCCTTGCCGGGTAAGCGCCAGGGCCTGGCGCCAGGCGACCCGGGCCTGCTCATCCTGCCCCAACTGCCGATGCAGTTCGGCCCGCGCGGCATGGGCCAGGTGGTAATCGAGCAACTCGCCCCGCCCCAGGATCGCTTCGATCGCCTGCAACCCAGCCCTCGCTCCATCTCGCTTGGCCAGCGCCACCGCCCGGTTCAGCTCGACCACCGGTGACGGCCAGTGGCGCTGCAGCACATCATAAAGCCCGACGATTTCCGCCCAGTCGGTCTGCTCGGCGCTGGGCGCCTCGGCATGCAGCGCGGCGATGGCTGCCTGTACGCTGTAGGCGCCAAACTGACGGCTGCGCAACGCCTGCTGCACCAATTGGCAGCCTTCGTCGATCTGCGCACGGTCCCACAAGCTGCGGTCCTGGCGGTCGAGCAGCACCAGCTCTCCCGCCGCATCGGTGCGGGCGCGCAGGCGCGACGCCTGCAGCAGCATCAATGCCAGCAGCCCGAGCACCTCGGCATCGGGCAGCAGTTGGGCGATCAAGCGCCCCAGGCGGATCGCCTCGTCGCACAGTTCGCGCTGCACCAGGTCTTCGCCAGAGGACGCGGAGTACCCTTCGTTGAACACCAGATACACCACCCGCAGCACGTTTTCCAGGCGTTCGGGCAGCTCACCCAGGGCCGGTACCTGGTAGGGAATGCGCGCATCGCGGATCTTGGCCTTGGCGCGGACGATGCGCTGGGCAATGGTCGCCGGGCTTTGCAAAAATGCCCGGGCGATCTGCTCGGTGGTCAGGTCGCATACTTCACGCAGGGTCAGCGGTACTTGGGCGTCTGCGGCAAGAGCCGGGTGGCAGCAGGTGAAGATCAGGCGCAGGCGGTCATCCACCAGCAGTTCCTCCTCGCTGGGGTCCTGTCCCTCCCCTTCCAGAAGCATGATCAGGTCAGCCTGGGAGCGGTCGAAGCGAGCCCGCCTGCGCAAGGCATCGATGGCCTTGAAACGGCCTGCGGAGACCAGCCAGGCCCGGGGGTTGTCCGGGATGCCGTCCCGCTGCCAACGTTCGACAGCGATGAAGAAGGCGTCATGCATCGCCTCTTCGGCCAGGTCGAAATCGCCGAGCAGGCGGATCAAGGTTGCCAGGATACGCCGGGAGTCGCGGCGGTAGACCGCCTCGACCTCCCCGCGCACCTGTTCGGCATCGACCATCAGTCCGGCATCCGCTGGGTCACGACCTCCACCAGGCGGTCCAGGCTTTCGCCCCATCCCTGGTAGAACCCCATTTCTTCGTGGGCGCGGCAGTCGGCAGCACTCCAATGCAAGGCCCGGGCGGTGTAGCGGGTCTTGCCCTGCTCTTCGTCGAAGGTCATCACCGCGGTCATGAAAGCCTTGCCCGACGGCACCCAGCCCGGGGCGAACGCATCGGTGAATACCAGCCGCCGCGGTGCGATGATTTCCAGGAATACACCCTGGTTGGGGTACTCGGCGCCATCGGGCGCCCGCATCAACGTGCGGAACAGGCCACCGACCCACAGTTGCATCTCGCATTCAGGGGTGGTCATGCCATGGGGCCCCCACCATTGGCTCAGCCACTGGGGCTCGGTCCAGGCGCGGAACACCTTGGCCGGCGGTGCATCGATCAGGCGGCTGATGGCCAGCTCATGCTGTGCCTGGGCCAGGCCTGGTTGTGCAAGGCTCATGATGCTCGCTCTCCATTGTCAAGGTTGCAGCTCGCGCACCGGCCGCACTTCGACGCTGCCGACCCGCGCCGCCGGAATCCCCTTGGCGATGTTCAGCGCCTCGTTGAGGTCGCGGGCATCGACCAGGTAGAAGCCGGCCAACTGTTCCTTGGTCTCGGCGAACGGGCCGTCGGTCAGGCTCATGCGCCCGCCACGCACGCGTACCGTAGTGGCGGTCTGCACAGGCTTGAGCGCCTCGGCCGCGAGCATTCGCCCGGACCCCTGCAGCGATTCGGCGTAGGCCATGCATTCGGCGTCTTCGGGGCTGTCGGGCAAGCTGTGCAGCAGCCCTTCGTCACAATAGACCAGGCACAGGTATTTCATGGTCGTCTCCAATGCAGGGGTCGCGGGCAATTGCCGATAAGCGGTATCAGGGCTTGAGGTTGAACAGCGCCTTCTGGGTCTGCATGTCGAAAGGCGCCGACCAGTGTTCATGGATGACCTGCCACTGCCCGCCCCTACGACGATAGCCCACGGTGGCGCGCATGAAGCCGCATTGGCTTTCGTTGTCGGCCGGGCCGCAGCGGTTGAGCCAATGGGCCAGGGCCAGGTCACCGTCGGCATGCACGGTCAACTGGGCGAGTTCGAAGACCATCGGCCCGGTACACATGCCCATGCACATCTCCCAATGCGCCCGGTAGGCCGCTTTGCCCTTGAATTGCAGTTCCTGGATGGCATCGAACGCCAGGATATCGTCGGCATAGGGCGCGGTGATCGCATCGAGGTCGCGGTCACGCACGGCTTGCATCCAACCTTCGATCAATTGGCGGATTTCGGTTTCGGCTGCAGTGTTCATCGGTGTTTCCTCCGATCGCTCATGAGTGGGTGGCACCGGGAGAAGCCGGTGCCTTCATGACTGGTCGAACTGGGATCGGGGAAATCGACACCGCGCTGAAAATCTTTTTTTGTCGCGTCCGCGACGGGACCACGCTATTAACCAGGCTTATGACGCCGGGCTGGCCAGAATGAACTCACGATAACCGGAGAGAATCACGTACCCCGCGAAGTAGCAGAAGATCGCCGCCGACAACAGGTACGACCAAGTCAGCAAACGATCCCCCAGCAGACGCCCGCCGTGGCTGGCGATACCACACAGGGCCAGGCACCAGACCACCCCGGCGGCGAAGAAGCCTCCCAGGAACAACCCGGCCTCCAGCAGCCCACCGGCACCGGAGCGGGAAATCAGCACCCCTCCCACCGCAGCGAACCAGAGAATGGCACTGGGCGAGGACATGGCCAGGAACATTCCTCGCAGGAACTCGCGCCAGGCCGGCTCGATCACCACCTGCCCACGGGCCTCCAGGTGCCCGCCACGCCAGGCCGCCAGTGCCATCTTCAGCGCAAACCACACCAACAGCGCCGAGCCGCCAAGCCACAAGGTCCAGCGCACCGCCTCGAACTGCAACAGCACGGTCATGCCCGCCAACGCCGCGACGGCATAGATCAGGTCACCAACGCACGTTCCCAAGCCCAGCCAGAGGCCTTGCATGAAGCCGCGGCGCATCGCCAAGGTGATCATGGCGATGTTGGCCACGCCGATGTCCAGGCACAAGGACAGGCTCAGAAGGAATCCATTCGAAAAAGGCATGGGGCACTCTGTATACGCTACGGCTCGAGAAGAGGCGCATTGTGCCTGGCTTGCAGCGTGGATGTCAGGCCCGCGCAGCCTGCTCGACCGCTTGGCCTCCTTTCCCAGGCGAGGCCGATGGCACCGCCAGCATTGGCTGCCGAGTACCAACTACACTCTAGAACCTTGCCGCTGGGTGGTCGCTGGCAAACACCATTTGTCCTGCGACGCCCTGTGGGAGCGGTGGTCCCACAGGGCAGCACTGATCAATGGTTCTCTGCGCGACAGCGCAGCCCGAAGGGTTGGGCTATCTCCTTCAAGGTCGAAGGCGGCGCCGACGTTTCAGCCCTGGCTGCAACCTTCGCCCATGGCACGATATTGGATGGTGTGCACCTGGCCTTGATGGTCCTCGTAGGTCATGGTGGCGGGCACCACTTCGCAGACGTTGGGGATGGTCGAAAGGCTGATCACCCGCTTGATGTCCAGGTTCATGGAGTAGTCGTACTGCTCGACAACAGGCTGGGTGGAGGCGGTCTTGACCTCGTCTGCCAGGGCGAACGAGGACATACCGACCAATGCAAGAATCAGTAAGGGTTTCATGGTATATGGCCTTAAAAGCAATCAAACTGATCGATTGACTTCATATGCCGGAAATGGCGCGGAGAAGTTGTCATCGACTTCGAGATGACACGAAGTACCGATCCCGCTGCGTACGGGGGATGGAGAAAATTCTACTCCCCGCCGGTAATAGTTGAACCCCAAACTCGGACAATCACCCTTGCGTGGCCTGCAACAATTCATGACAGGCCTGCACCAGGGAGGCTGCAGGTCAGCCATTGTGATGTCACAATCGGCACATGACGACGATGCCCGCACTTGACTGCCGCCCCCTCACCCGCCTCGAACGCAAGTTGCTCGATCACTTCTACCGCCAGCACGGCTCGCGCATGCGCGCGGCTGGCGATGGCGAATCATGGGTGGCTCGGGCCGATGGCATCGTCGGCGGCATGAACCTGAGCCCCGTGGCCGATGGCCGTTGGCTCACCGGCCTGTTCGTGGCGCCGCAATGGCGTGGCCGGCAGGTCGCCACGCACTTGATCGAGGCAGCATTGGCCGCCAACGCGCCCCCTACCTGGCTGTTCTGCCATCCGGAGCTGGAAGCGTTCTACCAGCGCATGGGCTTTACCGTCACCGCTGTCCTGCCCGACGCCCTGGGCGCACGCCTGACGCGCTACCAGCGCAGCAAGCGCCTAGTGGCGATGGTACGAGGTCAATCGTCGCGGGCATCCAGCCCGGGAAACAGCACCTCGGTATAGCCGAACCGGCTGAAATCCTGGATGCGCGACGGGTACAGGCGGCCGATCAGGTGGTCGCACTCGTGCTGCACCACCCGGGCATGGAAACCGTCGGCGAAGCGGTTGATCGGGTTGCCCTGTGGGTCGATGCCTTCGTAGCGGATATGCCGAAAGCGTGGCACCACGCCACGCAGGCCGGGCACCGACAGGCAGCCTTCCCAGCCGTCCTCGACCTCCATCCCCACGGGCGTGATCACCGGGTTGAGCAGGATCGTCTGCGGTACCGGCTCGGCATCGGGGTAGCGCTCGCTGCGCTCGAAGCCGAAGATCACCAACTGCAGGTCGATGCCGACCTGTGGCGCGGCCAGGCCCACACCCCCTACATGGCGCATGGTCTCGAACATATCGTCGATCAACTGCTGCAGCTCGGCGCTGCCGAGCAGCTCCTGCGGCACTGGCGGGGCGATGCGCAGCAGGCGTTCGTCGCCCATCTTCAGGATGTCACGGATCATCGCGGGTTCGGCTCGCTGGGCTGGGGCTCGACCGGGTGCTCATGGCCGAGCACGGTCAGGGTCTGCTTGGCGGCCTGGCCGGTGGCTTCCTTCTGGCCAGGGTTCTTGCCTTCACTCGACATGTGCTCGATGACCGCATTCATTTCCGCGCCCAACAGCAGTACCGCGGCGGAGATGTAGAAATACAGCAGCAGCACGATGATCGCACCGATGCTGCCGTACATCGCGTTGTAGTCGGCGAAGGTCTTCACATAGTACCCGAACGCCAGCGAGGCGATGATCCACACGACGACCGCCAGCACCGAGCCTGGGGTGATGAAACGAAACTCCTGCTTCACATCGGGCATCACGTAGTAGATCAATGCCACCGCCACCATCATCAGGATGATGATCGACGGCCAGCGCAGGATGGTCCACACCGTGACGATCACTTCCTGCATGCCGACCTGGGCGGCGATCCATTCCATCACCTGCGGCCCGAGCACCATCAGTGCCGCAGCCGCCAGGAGCATGCCGGCGATGCCGACGGTGTAGATGATCGACAGCGGCAGGCGCTTCCACACCGGGCGCCCTTCGGGCACGTCGTAGGCGGCGTTCATCGCGCTCATCATCAGGCGTACGCCGGCCGAGGCGGTCCATAGGGCAATGACGATACCCACCGACAGCAGCCCGCCCTTGGACTGCTGCAACTGGTCGATCACCGGGTTGACCTGCTCCAAGGCCTGGGGCGGCAGCACCAGCTCCGACTGCAAGCGCAGCCAGGAGAAGAAGTCCGGCAGGTGCAGGAAGCCGATCAGGGCGATGAGGAACAGCAGGAAGGGGAACAGCGAAAACAGCATCTGGTAGGCCAGCGCGGAAGCATAGGTGGACATCTCGTCATCGAGAAATTCGCGAACGGTGCGCACCAGCACGCGGTGCAGGGGCAAGCCGCGCAGGTCGGGGAAAATCATAGCGTCTCCTTTCGCCGCAGGATCGTGTCAGGCAAGGCCAACTGGCAGGCGGTAGGCCCTTTCAATGATGCAAGTCTAATAGACCACGCCAGGTGCGGTGCTGCTCAATCCCGGACACACCGAAGAAATGGCTACGCAATGGGCTATGCCGGGCACGCACTGCGGGAGCATACCGGGCTTGTTCGCCAGCAGCGCCCAACGCACAATACCAGGCCTTTCTAGCGTCAACCCGCAGGAACCTGCATGAAACTCGACAAACCCACCGCCATCGCCCGCCGCAACGAAGTGCTGGAACGGCCGGTGCTCAACCGCGACAACACCTTGTTCGCGATCCTCGACCGCAAGCGCAACCTGTGGTGGTTCGATGTACCGACGGCGCTGCTGCGCAAGGGCCAGCCCGACTGGGTCAACCTGCTGCTGCACACGCCCGAGACCGACACGCTGCAGCACCTGAAGGTGCCGACCAACTTCCTGCGTGCCCATCAGGAACAGATGGAAGTCCGCCACCCCGGCAAGCGCCGCTCGACCATCAGCCTGGCCCTGAGCGCCGACCGCGACTCGCTGCTACGCGACACCCGCCCCGGTGGCGAGCAGCTGGACTTCACGCCTTTCCTGCAGGCCTGATCAGGCTCGCTCGATACGATCGTCAAGGATGACGATACGGCCCTGCTTGTACAGCGCGCCAATCGCTTTCTTGAAATTGCCCTTGCTGACGTTGAACAGCCGGCTGATCAGCTCCGGGTCGCTCTTGTCGCAGACCTCGAGCATACCGCCGGCGGCCTCCAGGCGCGCCATGATCTGCTCGGGCAGGCTGTCGGCCAGCACCTTGCCCACCGGCTGCAGGCTCAGGGCGATCTTGCCGTCGTGGCGCACTTCCTTGATGTAGCCCTTCTCGTGCATGCCCGAACGCAGGAACTTGAACACCTCGTTCTTGTGGATCAGGCCCCAGTGGCGGTTGTTGATGATCGCCTTGAAGCCCATCGGCGTCTGCCCGGCCACCAACAGCTCGACCGGCTGGCCGGCCTGGTAGTCGGCCGGGGTGCGATCCAGGTAGCGGTCCAGGCGAGCGGTGGCGGTGATGCGGCGTGTGCGTTTGTCCAGGTAGGCGTGCACCACACAATAATCGCCGATCTTCAGCGGCCGGGACTCTTCCGAGTATGGCATCAGCAGGTCCTTGGACAGGCCCCAGTCGAGGAAGATGCCGGCGCCGTTGATGTCCTTGACCTTGAGGCTGGCGAACTCACCGACCTGCAGCTTGGGCTTCTCGGTGGTGGCGATCAGCTGGTCCTCGCTGTCGAGGTAGATGAACACGTTCAGCCAGTCGTCGACCTCGGTGGCGGTGTCCTTGGGAATGTAGCGCCTGGGCAGCAGGATCTCGCCATCGGCCCCACCGTCGAGGTACAGGCCGAAGTCGGTGTGTTTCACGATTTGCAAACTGTTGTAGCGCCCAAGCAAAGCCATTTACGAAGATCCTCAAGACAAGGCGGCTATTCTACACCTGAACAGCCCCGGCCGCCTGTCCATCCATGCCCAGGAACTGCGGTGGCCAGGTTGCATCTACTGCCAGGCAAGCCCCAGCAAGGATTGGCCCATGCTCCTGACCCTGCGCCACGCGTTCCTCGCCCTCTGCTTCGCCCTGGCCGTGGTGGCCTGCAGCCGCATCGACCTGGCCTATCGCAACCTCGACGTGCTGGTGCCCTGGTCGCTGGGCGACTACCTGAACATGAACCGCCAGCAGAAGGCCTGGCTCGACCAGCGGCTCAAGCAACACCTGGCCTGGCATTGCCAGACCCAGCTGCCCAGCTACCTGGAGTGGCTCGACCAGATCCGCCGGATGGTGGCCAACGATCAGGTTACCGACCAGGCCCTGCGCCAGCGCACCGACGAAGCGCGCCAGGCCATTGTCCGGGTCGCTGAGGCGATCACGCCATCAGCCACCGAGTTGTTGCGTGGTATGAGCGATGATCAGGTCAAGGAGATGAGCCAGGCCTTGCGCGACGATATCCACAAGCGCCAGACGCAATACGACAAGACGCCACTGCACAAGCAGGTCAGCGAACGCGCCCAGCGCATGGAAGAGCGCCTGGAGCCCTGGTTCGGCGAGCTCAACGCGCCCCAGCGCCTGCGCGTGCTGACCTGGTCCCAGGCGCTGGGGGACCAGAACGGCCAGCGCATTGCCAATCGCGCCCACTGGCAGCAGCAACTGGTAAAGGCCATGGCCCAGCGCAACACCCCCGCCTTCGAGCCTCGGATCGCCCAGCTGCTACAACGCAAGGAAAGCCTATGGAGCCCGGAATACCGCATCGCCTTTCAGCGCTCCGAGCAACAGGCTCGCAGCCTGCTGGTAGACCTGATGAAGCAGAGCACCCCCGGGCAGCGGCAGTTTCTCCAACAGCGGTTGAGCAAGGTGCGCGCTGATTTCCGTGAGCTGAAGTGCCTGCAAGCCGCAGCCACACGATGACCAGCGACACCTCATGCCAGACATATCTACCGCAGGTTCTACAGGGGTATCGACACAATGCACAGCAAGGCATCACAGCCGACGCCATTCACCTTTTTGTCGAGAGCACTGACCCATGAAGACCGATTTCACCAATCAGGACGAGAATGCGCCCTTCTACTCCGGCTCGTTGGAGGACTTGCTGAGCGCCATCTACGCGGATGGCTGCGTTTCGGCCCAGGAATACAGGGCCATTCGGGATGAAGCGGACAAGCGTATCGAAACACTTATCGGGCTGCTGGGATCACGCAACAGCACCCTGACCGCCTACATGAACTCGATGGATGTCACCATGCAGTTGCTACAGTTGGCGGCTCTGCAGGCCAAGAAAGCCAAGCTGACCGATACCGGGAAAGCTATCGTCCGTGATGCGCTGCAAGCGCAGCTCGAATACCTCAAGGCGGGTACCCACCTGGTGCTTACCCAGCTGTGAAATAACGACGCATGGGCACCACCACACGCTTCGGTGATGCCTGTGCGTCCGGCTGCACAAAAGCCGTGGCCAGGCTCAGCGTGCGTTACGCCGATACGGAAACACATCGATGACCTTCCCGTCACGAATCGCCGCCTGCAGCCCCTTCCAGTAATCGGCGTCATACAGCTCCCCATGCAGCCGGCTGAACAATCGCCGCTGGCCGATATCGGCAAACAGGAACGGTGGGAACTCTTCGGGGAACACGTCGTGGGGCCCAATCGAGTACCAGGGCTCGCCAGACATTTCGTCCTCCGGGTAGCGAGGCGGCGGAATGTGCCGGAAATTCACCTCGGTGAGGAAGCTGATCTCGTCATAGTCATAGAACACCACCCGGCCATGGCGGGTGACGCCGAAGTTCTTCAGCAGCATGTCGCCCGGAAAGATATTCGCCGCCGCCAGCTGCTTGATCGCCAGGCCGTAATCCTCCAAGGCCTCCAGCACCTGGGCCTCGCTGGCCTGCTCGAGGTAGAGGTTGAGCGGGGTCATGCGCCGTTCCGTCCAGCAGTGGCGAATACGCACGGTATCGCCTTCGAGCACCACGGTCGAAGGCGCCACCTCCAGCAGTTCGGCCAGGCACTGGGGGTCGAACTTGGCCTTGGGGAAGCGAAAGTCGGCGAACTCCTGGGTATCGGCCATGCGCCCGACCCGGTCGACGCTTTTCACCAGGCGGTACTTGTCGATCACCGTGGCCCGGTCGACGGTCTTGGACGGCGAAAAACGGTCCTTGATGATCTTGAACACCGTATTGAAGCCGGTCAGGGTGAATACGCTCATCACCATGCCCCGCACCCCCGGCGCCATGATGAAGCGATCCTCGGTGGTCGCCAGGTGGTTGATCAAGGCACGGTAGAACTCCGACTTGCCATGCTTGTAGAAGCCGATGGAGGTGTACAGCTCGGCGATATGCTTGCCAGGCAGGATACGCTTGAGAAAACCGACGAATTCCGCGGGCACCGGCACGTCGACCATGAAATACGAACGGGTGAAGGAAAAGATGATCGAGACTTCGGCTTCGTCGGTGATCAGCGCATCCGCCTCGATGCCATGGCCCTCGCGGTGCAGCAACGGGATCACCAGCGGCCATTGCTCGTCGGGGGTATACAGCCGCCCGACCAAGTAGGCGCCCTTGTTGCGGTACAGCACCGGCGAAAACAGCTCCACGGCCAATGCCGGATCCTTGCACACCCAGTCCGGCAGGCAGTCGCGCAGTTGCCCCTCCAAGCGCACCACGTCACCCTCCAGGTCAGCGTAGGGCACGTCGAACGGATAGTCGGCAAACACGGCCCGCAGCAGGTTGCGCAGGCTGCCGTCCGGCCGGTAGGTACGAGTCTGCGCCGCACGTTCGTGGCCACGCATCGAGGGTCGGGTGGTGTGGATGAACATGCAGCCATCGCTGATCAGGTCATGACTGAACAGGCTGCAGAAGATCGAGTTGTACCACGTCTCCGACAGTTCATCGTCCAGCCGTGGGTCGATCAGCCTGATGTAGGCGCTCTTGACCAGCGGCCACTGCTCCACGTCCAGCAGCACCATCTCGGCGAAGCCTTGACGCAGCCAACCGTTGACTTCATTGACCTTGGCCTCGTAGAGGTTGATCCGCCTCGCGGCCGCCCGCTGGGTTTCCTGCCACTGAGCCTGTTCGAAACGCTCACGGGCACCGAGTGTGATGCGCCGGAAATGCTCGCGGTAGTCGTCGAAGCCATCGAGGATCATCCGGGCGATCTGAGCTGCCGGCCAGGGCTGGGACATGCGAAGGACCTCTGTGCTGGGGTTCAACACGTCAGCTTAGTTTCATCTCCCGCTCTTGGTATCCCCCTTCGCGGGTAACAGGGGCAGCACACCGTCCCACCTGGGTGGGCTTGTCCCGCGACAGGACCAGCGCGAATTCACACCGCAAGAAAGGACAAGAACCGCTCTCCCCCGCTAGCGTACACTCGCGCCCTTGCCGATCGCTGGAGACCACCGTGAGCGCCACCGCCCTTGCCCGCCTGCTGACCCTTGCCGCCGTCTGGGGAGCGAGCTTCCTGTTCATGCGTATCATCGCCCCGGAGCTTGGCACGGTGCCGACCGCGTTCTTCCGGGTATCGATCGCCTGCCTGGGGCTGATGGCCATCCTGGCGGCGGCACGGGTGCGCTGGAACTTCCAAGGCAAACTGGGTGCCTGCCTGGTGCTGGGGATGATCAACTCAGGAATTCCAGCCACTTTCTATTCGGTGGCGGCCCAGGTGCTGCCGGCGGGCTATTCGGCGATCTTCAATGCCACCACACCGTTGATGGGCGTGCTCATCGGCGTGCTGTTCTTCCGTGAGCCGATGACCCTGGCCAAGCTGTGCGGGATCTTCCTCGGCCTGTTCGGTGTCGGCATCCTCAGCGGCGCAGGCCCCGTTGCCCTGGACCTGGCCCTGCTGCAAGGCGCCCTGGCCTGCCTGGCGGCGACCACCTGCTATGGCTTCGCCGGTTTTCTCGCCCGGCGTTGGCTGAGCGACCTGGACAGCCGGCTTTCCGCCCTGGGCAGCATGCTGGGCGCCACCTTGCTGCTGACCCCGCTGTTCGCCTGGAGCGCCCTGACCCAGCCTCCGGCCAGCTGGGGCGGTTGGCAGGTCTGGTCGTCGCTGCTGGGCCTGGGCCTGTTGTGCACAGCCTTCGCCTACATCCTGTACTTCCGCCTGCTGGCCGAGATCGGGCCGGTCAAGGCCAGCACCGTGACCTTCCTGATCCCGGTGTTCGGCGTGCTCTGGGGCGCCTGGCTGCTGGACGAGCCGCTGTCGATGGCGCACCTGTATGGCGGCGTGCTGATTGGCATGGCGCTGTGGCTGGTGCTGCGACCGGCCAGATAACGATCGCGAGGCAAGGCCGCCCCTGCAGGAGCGGCCTTGCGCCGCGAACGGGCCGCAAAGCGGCCCCCGGGCCTCAAGCCTCAGCCGGCCGCAACCCAGGCTTGCGGAACACGAACAACAAGCCGACGACGATCAACCCCATCCCCAGCAGGCTGAGCGGTGCCAGCCGGTTGCCGAAGATCAGGAAGTCCATCACCGCCGTCACCGCCGGCACCAGGTAGAACAGGCTGGTGACATTGACCAGGTTGCCCCGGGCGATCAGCCGGTACAGCAGGAGGGTCGCCAGCAACGACACCACCAGGCCCATCCACAACAGCGCGCCGAAGAAGGTCGCGTTCCATTGCACATGCAACGGTTGCAGCGGCGCGAATACCGCGCACAGGGCGAAACCGGCCAGGTATTGCAGCGGCAAGGTGCCCATGGGGTTGTCGGTGATGCGCTTCTGCAGGATCGAGCCAAAGGTCATACTGGCCAGCGCCAGCAGGGCGAACAGCATCCCGGCCAGGGATACCCCGCCCAGGTTGATGCCCTGGTACACCACCATCACCAGCCCGCCGAGCCCCAAGCCCAGGCCGAACAAGCGGCTCCAGGAACGCTGGCGCTCCATCAGCACCACGGTGAGGATAGGTTGCACGCCCATCACCGTAGCCATCACGCCGGGCGTGACGTGAGTATCGAGCGCCAGCAGGTAAAAGACCTGATAGGCGCCCAGCAGTACGCAGCCAGTCCCCAGGGCACGCAGGATCGCGCCCGGGGTGCGCGGCCAACGCAGCCCCAGCAATGGGCCGATCAGCAGCAGGCCGGCCAGGGCCAGCGCCGAGCGCAGCAAGAGGAAGGCGAACGGGCTGGCCTGGGCCAGGCCGAGCTTGGAGACGATCGCCCCGCTGCTCCACAGCAGGACGAACAAGCTGGTCGTGGCCGCCGAGACCACGGATGCTTTGGAAAAGACAGACATGTGTTGCCACCTGTATTGGGCAAGAAAGCCAAACGGCAGGCTGTCGCGTTAGCGAGGGATATAGCCGACCGTGTTCAGTAGGTTGCGCGTGCGGTGGGGTGCGGCCAGGGGCCGGTCAGCCCAGCACCACGACTGCGCAAGGAGGCGGAGCTACGCCGCCTACGACGCCACTGACAGGTGGTGGGTAGTGACTGATCATGGCCGGCTGCTGGCTGCCACGCACGGCCACGCCCGCGACAGGCGCGAGGACGAAAGCAGTGGTGGAAGGGATGGCTGGCATGAACAGGTCTTCTGGAAGGATGTGAATGGATCCGACTATAGCGGCGTATCCGCTACTGGGCAAGGCGCGTGATGATCAGGGCCCGATCGCCGGTTCGCCGACGATCGGGCCAGGGCGTCAGAACAACCAGCGGTACAGCAGGTAGGCCACCACCACCGCCAGCACCGGCCGCAGGATGCGGTAGGCCTTGGGGTTGGCGCGCTTGAACTGCTTCACCCGGGTGCTGATCCGGTTGCTGAAGCGCTTGCTCCAGGCATAGGCCTGGTTGATGCCGCCCACGCGCTCGTCATCGGTGTTCTGTGGCGCGGTGGCGCGCCCGAGGAAGGCACTGACCTTGCGGTTGATGCGGGTCATCAGCGGGCTGCTGAGCGGCCGCTCGATGTCACAGAACAGGATGACGCGGGTGACGTCGGTCTCGTTCTTGACCCAGTGCACGTAGGTTTCGTCGAACATCACGTCCTCGCCGTCGCGCCAGGCGTACGGCTGGCCATCGACATAGATGCGGCAGTTGTCCGAATTGGGCGTCGACAGGCCCAGGTGATAGCGCAGCGAGCCGGCGAAGGGATCACGGTGCGGGTTCAGGTGGCTGCCGCCCGGCAGCAGGGCGAACATGGCGCCCTTGACATTGGGGATGCGGCTGACCAGTTCGACGGTCCTGGGGCAGAGCATTTCGGCCGAGGGCAACGGCTTGTCGTACCATTTCAGGTAGAAACGCTTCCAGCCCTTCTTGAAGAACGAACCGAAGCCGGCATCGTTGTCCTTCTCCGCCGCGCGGATGTAGCCCTCGTCGAACAGGCGCATGGCCTCTTCACGGATCACCTCCCAGTTGTCCTTGAGCACGTCCAGTTCCGGGAAGCGCTGGCGGTCCAGGTAGGGCTTGGAAGGTACGCCGGAAAAGAGATACATCAGGCTGTTGTAAGGGGCGAACAACGCTGAATGGTTAACGAACTGGCGCAGCACCGGCAAGCGCGCCTTGCCGCGCAAGTGCACGAACAGCACACTACCGAAGAACACCAGCAGGACACCTGCCTTGGCTGCAAAGGAAAAGGTCATGCAACAACTCCTTGGAGAGGAAACCAGGCCGTAGCCTGCTCCCACGCAAAATCATCCGGCCATCATAAACCCATCCGGCCCCGGTAAAAACAACCGGGGCCGGACTGCAGTGTTGAGGATTTTGCAACAAAGCGCGCCATCGAGCATTGCGCCGGATCAGCGGTATGCTGGACAAGCTCCCAGGCTACGCGTGCTTCGTGGGAGCCGGCTTGCCGGCGATTAGGTTGCCCAGCAGCCGCCTACTGCTGGTTTTCCTGCTCGGTGAACAGGTCGCTGAACAACATGCTCGAGAGGTAGCGCTCACCGGAGTCCGGCAGGATCACCACGATGGTCTTGCCCTGCATCTCGGGCTTCTCGGCCAGGCGCACCGCCGCCGCCATCGCCGCACCACAGGAGATACCGCAGAGGATGCCCTCTTCCTGCATCAGGCGCAGCGCCATGGCCTTGGCCTCCTCGTCGGTGACCGTCTCGACCTGATCGACCACCGACAGGTCCAGGTTCTTCGGCACGAAACCTGCGCCGATACCCTGGATCTTGTGCGGGCTGGGCTTGAGCTCCTCTCCGGCCAGGGTCTGGCTGATCAGCGGCGAAGCCACAGGCTCCACCGCCACCGAAAGGATCGACTTGCCCTGGGTGTGCTTGATATAGCGCGAAACACCGGTGATGGTGCCGCCGGTGCCGACGCCCGCCACCAGCACGTCCACCGCGCCGTCGGTGTCGTTCCAGATCTCGGGGCCGGTGGTCTTCTCATGGATCGCCGGGTTGGCCGGGTTGTCGAACTGCCCCGGCAGGTAGTACTTGCCAGGCTCGGAAGCAACGATCTCGTTGGCTTTCTCGATCGCGCCCTTCATGCCCTTGGCCGGGTCGGTGAGCACCAGTTCGGCGCCCAGGGCCTTGAGCACCTTGCGCCGCTCCAGGCTCATGGAAGCGGGCATGGTCAGGAGCAGCTTGTAGCCACGGGCAGCGGCAACGAACGCCAGGCCGATGCCGGTGTTGCCCGAGGTCGGCTCGACGATGGTCATGCCCGGCTTGAGCTTGCCACTGCTCTCGGCATCCCAGACCATGCTCGCGCCGATCCGGCACTTGACCGAATAACCTGGGTTACGCCCTTCGATCTTGGCCAGGACGGTCACCCCGCGCGGGGCGATGCGGTTGATCTGCACCAGCGGCGTGTTGCCGATGGAATGGGCATTGTCTGCGTAGATGCGGCTCATGGCAGGGTCCTTAACCGTGCAGGAAAGCCTCAAGGGTAAGCCCGCCCCACAGGCCAGTAAAGCCCGTTCGAACTCGGCCAAGCCCGGCGCGGTCAACCGGACAACCCGCCCTCGGAGAGCCTTCGATGAAAGCGCGTTACCGCTGGCCGTTGCTCGGCGTCACCGGCCTGGTTGCCCTGTTGCTGGCCCTGCACCTGGCCCTGCCCTACCTGGTGCGCGACTACCTCAACGACAGGCTGGCCGACATGGGCGACTACCGCGGCCACATCACCGATGTCGACCTGGCCTGGTGGCGCGGCGCCTACCAGGTCAACGGCCTGAAGATCGTCAAGACCACCGGCAAGGTCCCGGTGCCGCTGCTCGATGCGCCGCTGGTCGACCTGTCGGTGAGCTGGCGCGCGCTGTGGTACGACCAGGCAGTGGTGGCCGAAGTGGTGTTCGTGCACCCAGAGCTGAACTTCGTCGACGGTGGCAACAAGCGCAATTCCCAGACCGGCCAGGGCACCGACTGGCGCCAGCAGCTGGAGAAGCTGCTGCCCATCACCCTCAACGAAGTGCGCATCGACGACGGCACCCTGACCTTTCGCAACTTCACCTCCAAGCCGCCCGTGGACCTGAAGGCCACCCAACTGCAGGCCAGCATCCGCAACCTGACCAATGTGCGCGACGAGAAAGGCAGGCGCGACGCCAGCTTCGACGGCACGGCGCGCCTGCTGGGCGACGCCCGGGTGGAAAGCCGCGCCACCTTCGACCCGTTCAGCGACTTCGACGACTTCGAATTCCGCCTGCGCGCCACCGACATCCAGCTGCGCCGGCTCAACGATTTCGCCAGTGCCTATGGCAAGTTCGACTTCAACGCCGGGCACGGTGACCTGGTGATTGAAGCCCAGGCCGAACAGGGCCGGCTCAACGGCTACATCAAGCCGCTATTGCGCGATGTGGACGTGTTCAACTGGCAGCAGGACGTCGAAGACAAGGACAAGGGTTTCTTCCGTTCGATCTGGGAAGCGTTGGTCGGCGCCAGCGAAACGGTGCTGAAGAACCAGCCCAAGAACCAGTTCGCCACCCGTGTGGAGCTCAGCGGCAGCGTGCACCAGCGCGACATCAGTGGGTTCGAGGCGTTCTTGCAGATCCTGCGCAATGGCTTCATCCAGGCGTTCAATGCACGTTACGAGCAGTCGCCGCCCGATTCCGACTGAACCGAGGCGCGACGCACCATTCAGAGACTGAATACCCAGTCTGCGTTTGCAGGCGCCGGGCGCGGCGTTATAGTCGCTGACAAATCACAAACAGAGGTTGCCCGCACGGGCCCTGTCGCCGGCAAGCCGGCGACAGGGCCGATGCAGGCTTGCGCAGAGGATCGGTTCATGAAGTTCGAAGGCACCCGCGACTACGTCGCCACAGACGACCTGAAGCTGGCGGTCAACGCGGCCATCACCCTGGAACGCCCGCTGCTGGTCAAGGGTGAGCCGGGTACCGGCAAGACCATGCTCGCCGAACAGCTCGCGGCCTCCTTCGGCGCCCGGTTGATCACCTGGCACATCAAGTCCACCACCAAGGCCCACCAGGGCCTGTACGAGTACGATGCGGTCAGCCGCCTGCGCGACTCGCAATTGGGCGTGGACAAGGTCCATGACGTGCGCAACTACCTGAAGAAGGGCAAGCTGTGGGAGGCCTTCGAAGCCGAGGAGCGGGTGATCCTGCTGATCGATGAAATCGACAAGGCCGACATCGAGTTCCCCAACGACCTGTTGCAGGAGCTCGACAAGATGGAGTTCTACGTCTACGAGATCGACGAGACCATCAAGGCCAAGCAGCGTCCGATCATCATCATCACCTCCAACAACGAAAAGGAGCTGCCGGACGCCTTCCTGCGCCGCTGCTTCTTCCATTACATCGCCTTCCCCGACCGCGACACCCTGCAGCAGATCGTCGACGTGCACTTCCCCAACATCAAGCAATCGCTGGTCAGCGAGGCGCTGGACGTGTTTTTCGACGTGCGCAAGGTGCCAGGCCTGAAGAAGAAGCCCTCCACCTCCGAACTGGTCGACTGGCTCAAGCTGCTGATGGCTGACAACATCGGCGAGGCGGTTCTTCGCGAACGCGACCCGACCAAGGCCATCCCGCCGCTGGCCGGCGCCCTGGTCAAGAACGAGCAGGACGTGCAGCTGCTCGAACGCCTGGCCTTCATGAGCCGGCGCGGCAATCGCTGACAGGAGCCGGCCATGCTGCTCAACCTGTTCAATGAAATGCGCGCGGCCAAGGTGCCGGTGTCGGTGCGCGAACTGCTCGACCTGCTCAATGCCTTGCAGCAGCGGGTGGTGTTCGCCGACATGGACGCGTTCTATTACCTGGCCCGGGCCATCCTGGTGAAGGACGAACGGCATTTCGACAAGTTCGACCGGGCCTTCTCGGCCTATTTCAAGGGTCTGGAAAACCTCGACCGGCACCTGGAGGCACTGATTCCCGAGGACTGGCTGCGCAAGGAGTTCGAGCGCTCGTTGAGCGATGAGGAGCGTGCGCAGATCCAGTCCCTGGGCGGGTTGGACAAGCTCATCGAGGCATTCAAGAAGCGCCTGGAGGAGCAGAAGGAACGCCATGCCGGCGGCAACAAGTGGATCGGCACCGGCGGCACCAGCCCGTTCGGCTCCGGCGGCTACAACCCCGAGGGCATCCGCGTGGGCGAGGCCGGCAAGCGCCAGGGCAAGGCGGTCAAGGTCTGGGACCAGCGTGAGTACAAGAACCTCGACGACCAGGTCGAACTGGGCACACGCAACATCAAGCTGGCCTTGCGCCGGCTGCGCAAGTTCGCCCGCGAAGGCGCCGCCGAGGAACTGGACATCGATGGCACCATCGACCATACCGCCCGGGATGCCGGGCTTCTGAACATCCAGATGCGCCCCGAGCGACGCAACACGGTCAAGCTGCTGTTGCTGTTCGACATCGGCGGCTCGATGGACGCCCATATCAAGGTCTGCGAAGAACTGTTCTCAGCCTGCAAGACCGAGTTCAAGCACCTGGAGTACTACTACTTCCACAACTTCGTCTACGAATCGGTGTGGAAGAACAACCTGCGTCGCACCTCGGAGCGTTTCTCCACGTTCGACCTGCTGCACAAGTACGGCGACGACTACAAGGTGGTCTTCGTCGGCGATGCGGCCATGGCGCCCTACGAAATCACCCAGCCCGGTGGCAGCGTGGAGCACTGGAACGAGGAAGCCGGGTATGTGTGGATGCAGCGCTTCATGGAGAAGTTCAGGAAGATCATCTGGATCAATCCCTATCCGAGGCAGGCCTGGGACTACACCGCCTCGACCCACCTGGTGCGCGACCTTATCGAAGACAAGATGTATCCGCTGACCTTGCAAGGGTTGGAGGAAGGGATGCGCTACCTGTCCAAATAGCGTGCTGCCCCAATCGCCGGCAAGCCCGCTCCCACAAAAGGCAGCCCCCCGCGTGGGCGCCGGCTTGGCGGGGCTTGGGCCGGTGGGCGACCGCCCACGATCCACGTGTTTGGGGGGGTCCGGCCACATCCCAAAAGCGGGGGGCCCCCAACCCCCCGCCCCGCCGCCCCCCAAAAAGGCCCCCCCCCCGGGGGGGCGCCGGCGGCCCGGCGATTGGGCCGGTGGCCTACCGCCAACGATCCAGGTATTGCTGCTGCTCCTGCCACGCCAAATCCTGCACCACCGCCCTGAACCGCACCACCGCTCCCGGCAGGCACTGCGCCAGGCGCGCCAACGCCAGCGGCGTCAACGCCCCCAGCCGCGGGTACCCGCCAATCGTCTGCCGGTCATTGAGCAGCACGATCGGCTGCCCATCCGGGGGTACCTGCACGGCCCCCAGCGGTATCCCTTCGGAAATCATCGGCGCCCCCTGGTAGACCAGTTGCGGGCCCAGCAGACGAATACCCATGCGGTCGGCACGGCTGTCCAGGGTCCAGTCGCGGTTGAACGCCTCGAACAGGCTGGTGCCGCTGAACTGGCCGATCTGCGCCCCCATCACCAGGTCCAGCTCTGGCGTGCCCTGGTAACCCGGTCGCAATGACTCCGGCACCTCCCGCAACGTCGGCGAGCTGCCGGAGAACGCCAGCACCTGGCCCTTGGAAAGCGCCGCGCCTTGCCCGTTGAGGCCGCCCAGGCCCTCGCGCACCACTGTCGCGCAACTGCCCAGCACCGCCTCGGCCTGGAACCCGCCGGGTGCCGCAAGGTAGGCGCGTGCGCCCTGCCGAGGCTGGTGCAGGCTCAGGCGCTGGCCCTTGGCGAGCCGCACGCTGCGCCAGGGCTGGACAGGCTGGCCGTCGACCTGTGCATCCAGGTCAGCGCCTGCCAGGGCAAGCGTACAGTCCTGCTCGGCCACCACGCTGAAGCCTCCCAGGGTCACCTCCACCACCGGCGCATCCCAGGCATTGCCCAGCAGCCAGTTGGCCCAGCGCAGGGCCACCCAGTCCAAAGCACCGCCCTGGGTGACGCCCAGGTGGCGCACGCCGAAACGCCCGGCATCCTGCACCTGGCACAGCGGCGTGCAGGTGTCGATCGTCAACTGGTTCATGCCAGGGCCTCCAACGGGGTGTCATCGCCGCCCAACGCCATGAACTCGGCATGGGACACCGCTACGAAGCGTACCCGGTCCCCCGGTTGCAAGAGGCTGTAGCCGTCGCGCTCGCGGTCGAACAGCTTCACCGGGGTACGGCCGATCAGGTTCCAGCCCCCCGGAGACACCGCCGGGTAGGCGGCAGTCTGCCGCTCGGCGATACCCACGCTGCCGGCGGCCACGCGCTTGCGCGGGGTATTCAGCCGCGGGCTGGCCAGGCGTTCGTCCACCAGCCCCATGAAACCGAACCCTGGGGCGAAGCCCAAGGCGAACACCGGGTATTCGCGCGCGCAATGCAGGCGCACCACCTCGGCCTCGCTCAAGCCGCTCCGGGCTGCCAGCTGCGGCAGTTCCGGCCCGACGCTGGCGTGGTACCACACGGGCATCTCGTGCCGGCGCCCGGCATTGCCGGTGTCCGGCTGCAAGCCCTCCAGCGCCTTGCCGATCAACGCCCTCGCCTCGCCCGGAGCCGACGCGAACTGCACCATCAGCGTGGTGTAGGACGGCACCAGGTCGACCAGGCGCGCGCCGAAAGCCGCACGCAGACGCTCGCTGGCGGCCAGTATCCAGGGCATGTTGGCCTCCTCGATGGTGTCGAACAGGCGCACCATCACGCTGTCGATGGCCACCACCTCGATGCGTGGGCTGATCATAGTTGCACCAACGCATCCAGGGCCTGGCGGATCTGCCGCACTGCCGCCACGGAGCTGTCGTTGTCGCCATGTACGCACAGGGTGCTGGCATCCAGCTGCACGGCGCTGCCGTCATCGGCCACCAGTGCCTGGCCACGCGCCAGGCGCAGGGCCTGTTCGAGTACCTGCGTCGGGTCGTGGTGCACCGCGCCGGGCAGGCGCCGGGACACCAGGTGGCCACTGGCGGTATAGGCGCGGTCGGCGAAGGCTTCGAACCACAGCGGCACACCCACCGCCTCGCCCAGGGCCCGGGCGGCACTGTCGTCGGCAGTGGCCATGAGCATCAGCGGCAAGCTGGCGTCATAGGCGGCCACGGCCTCAAGTACGGCACGCAGCTTGAGCGGGTCGGCCATCATGTCGTTGTACAGCGCGCCATGGGGTTTTACATAGGCCACACGGCCGCCAAGCACCCTGCAGATGCCATCCAGGGCGCCGATCTGGTAGTGCAGCAGGTCGCGGATCTCCTCGCTGCTGCAGGCCATGGAGCGGCGGCCGAAGCCGACCAGATCCGGGTAGGCCGGGTGCGCACCGATGGTCACACCGTGCGCCAGCGCCAGGGCCACGGTGCGGCGCATGGTGCCCGGGTCGCCGGCATGGTAGCCGCAGGCGATGTTGGCGCAATCGATGTAGGGCATGACCTCGGCGTCCAGGCCCATGCGCCAGCTGCCGAAACTCTCGCCCATGTCGCAATTGAGTAGCAGGCGTTTCACCGGTGGGGTTCCCTTGTGGCTGTTCATGTTGCCTACCTTACCGTGCCTTGAGTTGTTTGCCGCGTGTTTCCGGCAGGCTCAGGGCGGCAAGAATCACCACACCGTAGGACACCGCGGCGAAGCCACCAATCCCCAGCCCCAGCGGCACCTTCTGGCTGAGCATGCCGATCAGCAGCGGGAAGAAAGCGGCGATGGCCCGCCCCACGTTGTAGCAGAAGCCCTGCCCCGAACCACGGATACGCGTGGGGAACAGTTCGGTGAGGAAGGCGCCCATTCCGCTGAAGATGCCCGAGGCGAAAAAGCCCAGGGGGAAGCCCAGCCACAGCATGACGCCATCGCTCACCGGCATCTGGGTATAGAGCAGCACGATGACGAACGAGCCGACGGCGAACAGGATGAAGTTCTTCTTGCGGCCGAGCAGGTCGGTCAGGTACGCGCTGACCACGTAGCCGACATAGGAGCCGATGATGACCATGGCCAGGTAGCCACCGGTGCCCAGCACGCTCAGGCCGCGTTCGTTCTTGAGGAAGGTCGGCAGCCAGGAGGTGATGGCGTAGTAGCCTCCCAGGGCACCGGTGGTCAGCAGCGAAGCGCGCAAGGTAGTCCACAGCATGCCTGGGGCGAAGATCTCGTAGAAGCGCGACGGCGCCTCGCTCTTCTCCACCGCCTTGGCCTCGCGATAGACCTCCGGGTCCTTGACCAGGCGGCGAACGAAGATCACGAACACCGCCGGCACGATGCCCAGCAGGAACAGCGCGCGCCAGGCCTGCTCCGGTGGCAGGACGGAGAACAGCAGCGCATACAGGATGGCCGTCAGGCCCCAGCCAATGGCCCAGCCGGACTGCACCATGCCCACCGCCTTGCCACGGTCCTGGGCGCGGATCACCTCGCCGATCAACACCGCGCCGGCGGTCCATTCACCACCGAAGCCGAAGCCCATCAGGGTACGCGCCACCAGCAACTGCTCGTAGCTCTGGGCGAAGCCGCAGAGGAAGGTGAAGAAGGCGAACCACAGCACCGTCAGCTGCAAGGTGCGCACACGGCCGATGCGGTCGGACAGGATGCCGGCGATCCAGCCACCCAGGGCCGAGGCGATCAGCGTGCTGGTGTGGATCAACCCGGCCTCGGCGGTGGTGATGCCCCACATGAGGATCAGGGTGGGGATCACGAAGCTCAGCATCTGGGTGTCCATGCCATCGAGGCCGTAGCCGATCTTGCAGCTCCAGAAGGTGCGTCGCTGCTGACGGTCGATGTCGCGGTACCAGGCGAAGGGGCCGGTGGACGGGCGGGTGGGCGCCTGTTGCTGCACGCCGGTTGGGTTCATGAATGCCTCGGCTTGTTGGTATTGTTTTATGGACGACGCCTGGCGTCGCGGCCTGGGTATCATTGTTCAAAGGCTGCGGGGGTAGCGTCCAACGATAAAAACCGCCGGTCTGGAACAAGAAAAACTGATCATGAATCTGCGCTTTCTCGAAACCTTCGTCTGGGTCGCCCGACTCAAGAGCTTCAGGCTCACCGCCGAGAAGCTGTTCACCACCCAGGCGTCGGTGTCCAGCCGCATCGCCGCGCTGGAGGCGGACCTTGGGGTGAAACTGCTGCTGCGCGACTCCCGCGGCGTCAGCCTGACCCCGGAAGGCAGCAAGGTGCTGGAGTACGCCGAACGCATGCTCGATACCGCCAAGGCCATGAAGCAGTCACTGGACAGCGACAGGACCAAGGTCGGGCGGATCCGCATCGGCGTCATGGACACGGTGATCCATACCTGGATGAGCGCGCTGGTGGCCGAGCTCACCGAGCGCTACCCCCAGGTGGAGATCGAACTGGTGGCCGATACAGCGCTGAACCTGCGCGAACAGCTGCAAAAAGGCTTTCTCGATGTGATTCTGCAGACCGACCTGTTACGCCAGGAGTCGATCCGCAGCACCGACCTGGCACGCTACCCCATGGGCTGGGTCGTTGCAGCGGGCTCCCTGCAACACCGCGACTACGCCTCGCTGGCGGAGCTGGCCCGGGAGCGTATCGTCACCTTCTCCAAGAACTCCCGCCCGCACCAAGAAGTGCTCAGCCTGCTGCAGGCCGCAGGTGCCCAGGCGCCACGGCTGAACTGCGTGAACTCGGTCGCCGCCATCACGCGTCTGCTGCGCGATGGCTTCGGCATCGGCGCCCTGCCGCCGGCATTGGTGGATGCCGAACTAGCCCGCGGCGAGCTGGTGTTGCTGGGCGGGCTGCAGCCACCGCCGAGCCTGGAGCTGGTGGTGGCCTGGCAGACCGGCGTGGCGTTGGTGGATGAGGTGGTAGGGGTGTGCAAGCAGGTGCTGGAGCGTTATGCGCGGGATGTGGGGGAACAGCGGATCGTGCTGGTCTGACAGGCCCCTGCGGCCGCTACGCGCCCCTTTCGCGCAAATGGCGCAGGCCACGTACCTGTAGGAGCGGCCTCGTGCCGCGAAAGGGCCGCAAAGCGGCCCCAGGCCTAGCGCCAACTCTCTTTGACAGCCTTGCGCCGACCGCCAAGCACCACCCAGCCAAGCCCCACCAGCAGGCTCTCGACCACCAACGCCAGCACGAACCCCGCGCCAAGCCCCCAGCCGATAGCCTCGGGCACCAACAGCACCTGGTAGCTGTAGCCCGCGAGCGTCTCGTCACGCAGTTGCGGATCGGCCTGCACCAGCACATGCCAGGTGCGGCTCGGCCAGGGCGCTTGCAATGCCTGCCATTCCTTTTCCAGCAGCTGGTTGCGAACCAGCAGGCTTTCGATGCTGTTGGCGTCACTGTTGAACACCGGGTCGTCACTGGTGCGGTAATGGCGCACCAGTGCCTGGAGGTCACCGTTGAAGAAGCGTTCGGCGGTCTGCCGGAAGCCATCGAGCGCCTCGCGCGACTCGAACAGGTGCGCCTCGACCCGTTGGCTGTAATCCTTGATCAGCCCGGGCACCTGGAGCCCGGCCAGCAGGCCGAAGGTGAACAGCAGCAACCGCAGGTAACCTCTGAACATGCAACGGCTTCCTAGCTCTGCCCCTGGGCGATGCATTCGCCATGGCGCCACAGGGCCCATTGACCCGGCTCGTAGCGCTGCCAGGTCTCGTTGTCGGTCAGGGCCTCGGTGGCGATCACCGTGACCACGTCGTTGGGGGTGGTTTCGGACTGGAAGTCGACATTGAGGTCGACATCCTTCAAACGCGCCGGGCCGAACGGTGCGCGCCGGGTGATGTGCACCAGCTTGGTCGAACAGAAGCAGAACAGCCAGTCGCCATCGCTGAGCAGGCAATTGAACACGCCCTTGCCGCGGTACCCGGCACAGGCTTCGACCAGCACCGGCAGCAGCTGTTCAATCTCGACTGGCTCCGGGAAGGCGGCGCGCACGCGGTTGAGCAGGTCGCAGAAGGCCGCCTCGCTGTCGGTATCGCCTACCGGCCGATAGAAGGTGACCTGACCCTGGAATTCGCCAAGCTGGCCGTTGTGCGCGAAACACCAGTTGCGCCCCCACAGTTCGCGCACGAACGGGTGGGTGTTGGACAGGCAGACCTTGCCGACGTTGGCCTGGCGGATATGCCCGATGACCACTTCGCTCTTGATCGGGTAGCGCTGCACCAGGTTGGCCACCTCCGACTCGCTGCTCGCTGCCGGGTCCTGGAACACGCGCAGGCCACGCCCTTCGTAGAAACCGATGCCCCAGCCGTCGCGGTGCGGGCCGGTACGGCCGCCGCGCTGCATCAGGCCGGTGAAGCTGAAGACGATGTCGGTGGGAACGTTGGCGCTCATGCCCAGCAGTTCGCACATGCTCCAGGCCCTCCGCCTACAACCGTGGCTCGACCCGGCCGCGGCCGGTGGCCACCGGCTGCGGGTCGTCGCGGTAGCGGTCGTGGCGCCCGGCAGCCACCGAAGCGCGGGCTGTCACCTGCTCGTCCTCGACGGCCTGGCGCTGGGCGGCGGCATCAGCCTTGGCCCGGCGTTCACGGGCGCGCTTTTCCAACGGCCAGCGCACCAAGACGAAAACACCATACAGGATGAAGGCGATCAAGCCGTACATGGCCAGGTCCGAAGCGGCACGCCAGGCGTTGTTGCCGACCTTGAAGGCCAAATCCAGGGCGGTGATGGCAATGGCCGGGGCGAAGCTCTCCTTGACCGGGTCGACGATGGTCGGGGTCAGCAGCAGCACTGCCAGGACCACCCGCAGCGGTTCGCGCAGCCAGCGCCACATCCAACCGGTGAGCTTGAAGCCTACCCACAGGCAGCCAAGGGCGGCCAGGGCATACAGGCCCCAGGCGAGCGTATAGTCGTTCTCGGTCATGGTGTTCGTGCAAGCCAGGTAAAGAGATGCCTATGATAAACACTTTTCAGGGCGCACACAGCGTCTCCCTGTCCCGGCCCCAATCGCCGGCAAGCCGGCTCCCACAGATTCAACGCTGCCCTCGAGGCTTATGTGGGAGTTGGCTTGCCGGCGACAGCGCCAGGGCATGCAGCCCCAGCCAAGAGATCCCCAATGCCCAACACGCCCCAGCCGCCCGTCGCTCGCAAAGACAACGCCACCGATCCCTACGCCTGGCTGCAGCAGCGAGATACGCCCGAGGTCCTCGCGTACCTGCAAGCCGAGAACGCCTACCAGCAGGCCTGCCTGGCCGACCAGGCGCCCCTGCGCGAACAGCTGTTCGAGGAAATCAAGGCACGCATCCTCGAAACCGACCTGTCGCTGCCCTCCCCCTGGGGCCCCTACCTGTACTACACCCGCACCACGGCCGGCGATGAATACCCGCGTCACTACCGCTGCCCACGCCCAGCCGATGACTCCAATACCGTCGACCAGAGCCAGGAACAACTGCTGCTCGACCCCAACGCCCTGGCCAACGGCGGCTTTCTGTCCCTGGGTGCCTTCAACGTCAGCCCCGACCATCGACTGCTGGCCTACAGCCTCGACACCAGTGGCGACGAAATCTACACCTTGTACGTGAAGGACCTGGCCAGCGGCACGGTCACCGCCCTGCCCTTCGACGACTGCGACGGCAGCCTGACCTGGGCCAACGACAGCCAGACGCTGTTCTTCGCCGAACTGGACGATACCCACCGCCCCTGGCGCCTGCGTCGCCATACCTTGGGCAGCCGCGAGGCCCAGACCGTGTTCGAAGAACCCGACGGGCGCTTCTTCCTGCATTGCTACCGGACCAGCTCCGAGCGCCAGCTGGTGCTGCTGCTCAACAGCAAGACCACCAGTGAAGCCTGGGTACTCGATGCCGCGACCCCGAATGCGGCCTTCACCTGCCTGGCACCACGGGTCGAGGGCCACGAGTACTTCCCTGACCATGGCCAGCTCGACGGCCAGTGGCGATGGTTCATCCGCAGCAACCAGGACGGCATCAACTTCGCCCTGTTCCAAGCCCCGGCCGAGCAGGTACCCAGCCGCGAGCAATGGCAGGTGCTGGTACCGCACAGCGACCAGGTCATGCTCGAAGGCCTGAGCCTGAATGCCAGCGCCCTGACCCTGAGCCTGCGCGAAGGCGGCCTGCCGATCATCGAAGTGCGGCCCCAGCGCCTGGCGCCCTACCGTGTCGAACTGCCGGATGCCGCCTACAGCCTGTATGTGCAGGACAGCCTGGAGTTCGCCAGCACCCGTGTGCGGCTGCGCTATGAAGCGCTCAACCGACCGGCCCAGGTGCGCCAGTTGGACTTGGCCTCCGGCGAGCAGGTTGTGCTCAAGCAGACCCCGGTACTGGGCGAGTTCGATGCCGACGACTACGTCAGCGAACGCCTATGGGCCGTGGCCAAGGACGGCACCCGCGTCCCCATCAGCCTGGTGCGCCGGCGCGACGACCTGGGCCAGTGCGTACCGCTGTACCTCTACGGTTATGGCGCCTACGGCGAGAGCCTCGACCCGTGGTTCTCCCATGCCCGCCTGAGCCTGTTGCAACGCGGCGTGGCCTTCGCCATCGCCCATGTGCGCGGTGGCGGCGAGCTGGGCGAAGCCTGGTACCGGGCCGGCAAGCAGGCGCACAAGCAGAACAGCTTCGACGATTTCATCGCCTGTGCCGAGCACCTGATCGCCGAGGGCGTGACCACCCGCGAACGCCTGGCCATCAGCGGCGGCAGCGCCGGCGGCCTGCTGATGGGAGCAGTGCTCAACCAGCGCCCGGAGCTGTTCCGCTGCGCCATCGCCGAGGTGCCGTTCGTCGACGTGCTCAACACCATGCTCGACCCGGAACTGCCGCTGACCGTCACCGAGTACGACGAATGGGGCAACCCCGAGGAGCCGGAGGTCTACCAGCGAATCAAGGCCTACGCCCCCTACGAGAACGTCAAGGCCCAGGCCTACCCGGCCATGCTGGTGGTCGCCGGCTACAACGACAGCCGCGTGCAGTATTGGGAAGCGGCCAAGTGGGTGGCGCGACTGCGCACCTGCAAGACCGATGACAACCTGCTGCTGCTCAAGACCGAGATGGGCGCCGGGCACGGCGGCATGAGCGGGCGATACCAGGGGCTACGCGATGTGGCGTTGGAATATGCGTTCGTGCTCAACGAGTTGGGCGTGGTGTAGCCACAGGCCGCGTGGATCCGCGGCCTCCTGTGGGGCTTGTCCCGCCCCACAACGAGGCCATTTCAGTCTTGCCTGGGTGGCTGTTTCGGCGGCTCCTGCAACCCCGGCAACGGCTGGTCCTTGGGCGGCCCTGGCACCGGCATCGGCGGCAGCAGCGGCGCGCCGGGCTGGTTGTCACCGGCCTTGGGCGGCGTGCTCGGAGTGATCTGTGGATAGGGGGTCGGCGTCGGCGTACCCGGTGCACCGGGCACCGGCGTGAAGAGCCGAGGCTGCTGGCCAGCCGCGTCGGCCAACGGCGCGGCGGCGAGAATCAGCGCGGCGAGGATCGCATGAACCATCGGCAACCTCCTGTCAGGGTATCCCTACAGGCTATGCCCAATCAGGCGTTTTCGCCTGTCCGAGCAGGGCCCAGGCGCGCTAGACTCAGTGACATAACCGTCATCTACCCGATTACAACAAAGGTAACACCATGAGTTCGGCCTCCACCTCCGCCGCCACCGCCCGCCTCGAGCGCATCCTTGCCGATGCCAAGCGCGACAAGGAAATGGGCTACCGCGACAAGGCCCTGAAGATGTACCCCCATGTCTGCGGCCGCTGTGCCCGCGAGTTTTCCGGCAAGCGCCTGTCAGAGCTGACCGTGCACCACCGCGACCACAACCACGACAACAACCCCCAGGACGGCTCGAACTGGGAACTGCTGTGCCTGTACTGCCACGACAACGAGCATTCGCGCTACACCGACCAGCAGTACTTCAGCGAAGGGTCCACCAGCACGCCGAGCATCGCCAAGGCCACCCACAACCCGTTTGCCGGGTTGGCGAGCCTGCTCAAGAAGGACTGACCCCGAATCGCCCCCCGCTGCTGCCGGTGAGCCCGTATAATCGCGCTTTTTGCGAAGGGCCCCGGTACGTGGCAAACAAACGGTACAGCTGCATCGGCCTGTTCAACCCCAAGTCCGCCGAGAACGTAGGTTCGGTGATGCGTGCGGCGGGTTGCTATGGCGTCAACTCGGTGTTCTACACCGGCAAGCGCTATGAGCGCGCCCGCGATTTCGTCACCGACACCAAGCGCGTGCACTACGACATCCCGCTGATCGGCATCGACGACCTGCAGCGCATCATCCCCTTGGGGTGCACCCCGGTGGCCGTGGAGCTGGTCGAAGGCGCCCGCCCGCTCCCCGAATACACCCACCCTGACCGCGCCCTCTATATCTTCGGCCCCGAAGACGGCAGCCTCGACGCGAGCGTGCGCGCCTGGTGCGAAGAGACCATCTATATCCCCACCCAGGGCTGCATGAACCTGGCGGCGACCGTGAACGTGGTGCTGTACGACCGCATGGCCAAGGGGCTCAATACCCGCTCAGGGCCCAAATTCAAATAAAAAGGCCGCCTTGCATAGCCAGTACCGCACCACCCGGCAATCGGACTGAACGGGCAGGTGGTGCAGCGGGTCAGCTGCTTACACCTCAACTGGAGAGTTCGTCATGCGCGATACCCCTTTGCTTGTGCATACACGCAACGTCCACGGCTGGGAGCGCGCCAGCTCCCTGGCCGGCGGCGCCTTGATGATCAGCAAGGGCCTGCGCCACGGCGGCCTGGTCGGCCTGCTGCAGATCGTGGTGGGTGGCATGGCCCTGGCCCGGGGCGTCAGTGGGCACTGCTCGACCAAGGCCTGGTGGCAGCGACACCGGGCCGATTACCTGCGACTTCGCGGGGACATCGAACGCGGCGCTGCAGAGCTCAAGGCGCTCAAGGCCAGCGCCGAGGCAGCGACACAGGGCGTGACGGTGACCGGGGTCGAGACTAAGGCCAAGGGCTGAGGTGGCAGGGCCGTCCTTTCAATGCAGGACCTTGCTCTCCAGCACCTCGGACCGCCGCCCCAGCACGCTCTCGCTGAGCTGGATGAACTCCTCGGTGCTGACACTGGGCAGGCGCATCAACGCCCGGGTGACATCGTCCAGCGAGCGCTTGTCGTGAGTGTGCAGGCGGATCTCGCGATCCAGCGCCTGGAGCAGCAGCACGCCTCGAGCAACCTGGCCGACATCGGCGTGTTCACCACGCAGCCGGGAAACCTTGGCGCCACGCTTGTGCAGGCGTGCCTGCCAGGCCTCATAGCGGTCGTCACTGATGCCGCCGGCGCGGCGCAGCAACTCGGTGGCGTAGTAGTCGGCCAGGCTTTCGCCCAGCCAGTCGCTGCCGTCACGGTCGTTGACCTGGGCGAACAGCTGCACCAGCTCACGCAGCAGCGGGCTGGCGCCGCTCTCGCCGATCAGCGGGCGGGTGCTGTGCAGGTAGATCGAATGATGCCCGGCCAGCGCGCCCCGCCACATCTCATCGCGAGCGCCCACCAGCAGCAGCTTGGGCGGGTTGCGCGGGAACACCGCCTGCAGCTGCGGCCAGACGAAGGTCAGTAGGGTCAGGGTGTCCATCCGGCGCATGCCCTGCCCCTGCGGCGCGGCCACGGTCACTTCGGTAGCGCCCAAGCGCGCGCGGCGGCTGCCCAGCTTGCCGGCCAGCATCCAGCCGGTGGGCCGGTCGAACAGCCGCGAGACATCGTCGATGCGAAACTTCTGCTTGCCGATGCGCGGCCAGGCGGTTTCGACGCTTTTCCAACCGGCCGGCAGCTCGAACGTCAGGCGCGCCACCAGCTCGGTGCCATCCTGCTGGTCCAGACGCGCCGGCGGCACCAACTGGTCACCGCGCAGCAGCGCCCAATCCGGGGTTATACGGCTCTCGTAGGCACCGCCGCGTGGTTTCTGGTCCAGCTGCACACGATAGCTGAGCCGGGGCTTGCCCACAGCCGGGTGCCAGACGCCCCGCTCGCCCTGTACCTGCCATTGGCCATCGGCCTGGAAGTCGCTGTAGGCGCCCTGCTTGCCCAGGTCGAAATCCAGGCTGCGCACGGCGCTGCCATCGGCCAGGGTCAATTGCACCTCGGCCTGACCGCTGGCCGGCAACAGGCGCACCTGGTAGTCCAGGTCGACCTTCTTGGCCCAGGCCGGCGCACAGGCCACCAGGCCCAGGACCCACAACAGATGGCAACGCATGCAGAACTCCTTGTTCCAGAGGCGAAAATAAAGGCAGGCGCGAGTCGCTCAGCTCGCGCGGAAGATCAGGTGATCCTCCCAGTCGTCTTCGTCGACATCATGCTCGCTGAGCATGCGCCCGGACTGGGAGATACGTTGTTCGTGCACCTGCGTGCGGTCGCCGCACACCAGGTGGTGCCAGGCTGGCAGGTCCTTGCCTTCGCTGACCAGGCGATAGCCGCAGGTGCTCGGCAGCCATTTGAACTGGTCGGCCTTGCCGGGGGTGAGCTGGATGCAGTCGGGCACCTGGGCGAAGCGGTTGGGGTAGTCGCTGCACTGGCAGGTGGTCAGGTCCAGCAGCTTGCAGGCGATGCGCGTGTAGTAGACGCTGTTGTCGTCCTCGTCCTCGAGCTTCTGCAGGCAGCACAGCCCGCAGCCATCGCAGAGCGACTCCCACTCTTGCGGGTCGAGCTGTTCAAGGGTCTTGCGCCGCCAGAAGGGCGCGTTGTCGGCGATCATCACACGTGTTCCTGCATTGAACTTCAATCCGCGGCGCGCGGCGGCGCCAGTCTAGAGCCTGTCCGGGGCCAATGCCAGACCGCTTGTCAGTGCCGGCTGGACGCAGTAGCGTGCGCGCTTTCCCCGTCCAGTCGGGCGCCACATGCCAGCTGGCTGCAGAGGCCTATCGCCGGCAAGCCGGCTCCCACCCGGACAGCGTTGACGTCGTACCTGTGGGAGCCGGCTTGCCGGCGATAGGGCCAATGCAGTCAATGCAGATTAATAGCCCCTCGAGAAATCCACTTCCCCGCGCAACCCCTGCCCCGCCTGGTACGCCTGCACATTCTCGACGAACAACCGCACCATCGCCGCCGGCGAAGTGGGCGCCGAGCTGTGCCCAGTCAGCAGCAGGCCCCAGGCGGTCCAGAACGGGTGCTGCCGGGGCAACGGCTCCTGGCGGCAGACATCGATCACCGCCCCCGCCAGGTGGCCTTCCTTCAAGGCGTGCACCAGGTCGGCGTCGACCACCGCCACACCGCGCCCGGCGTTGATGAACAGTGCGCTGGGCTTGAAGCGCTTGAACAGCGCCGCATCGTACAAGTCGTGGGTAGCTGGGGTGTCCGGCAGCAGGTTGAGCACGTAGTCGGCCTGCTCCACCATGCGAGGCAGATCCGCGAGCCCGGCCACTTCGACGAACGGCGCCTGCTCCCGCGCCTGGCTGGCGACACCGTGAAGGATCGCCCCGAACGGCACCAGGAACTCGGCGACCCGCTGGCCGATATCGCCCGTGCCGACCACCAGCACCCGACGCCCCTCCAGGCTGCGCCCCGGGCGATCGTCCCAGCGCCGCTCGACCTGACTGACCAGGCGCGCCAGCACATCGCGCTCGTGAATCAGCATGTAGGTGAGCATGTATTCGGCCATTACCTGGCCGAAGATGCCCACGGCACGGGTCAGGCGATAGTCACGTGGCAGCCCGTCGGCCAGCAGCGGGGTGATGCCGGCCCAGGTGGACTGTATCCACTCGGGGCGATGGCCCTGGCGCAGGAGGCTGGCCAGCAGGTCCGGCTGGCCCAGCCAAACCGGGCAACCGGCGGCCTGGCGCGCAAGCTCGGCGGAGTCATCGCTGGTGACGATCTCCAGCGTCGGCGCCGCCTCGCCGAGCAGGCGGGCATAGTTGGCATGATCCTGTTCAGCGATCAGAACGCGCATGTACGAAACAACCTTGGCAAACAACGAAGACGGCCCGACAGGCGGGCCGCTTGACGAACGATGGGGACCAGGCCGGAATCAGGCCGGGTCGTTGCGGCGCAGCAGCTCTTCGGGCAAGTGCTCGATGTAGTCGTCCTCGGGCGGCGGCATCTGCAGGTGGTAGCCCTGGTTGTCGAGGTTCTCCAGCACCTTGGCGATATCCTCCCGGGCCAGCTTGCGCTCGGGGGTCAGCACCAGGTCGAAGGCATGCACGGGGGTACCGAAGAACGGCAGCAGGGCTTCGGGAACGCGCGCCAAGCCTTCGGCCTTGAGCACGTAGAGGTACATTTCGTTCTTGCGGGGGCTCTTGTAGATCGAGCAGATACGTTTCATCAGGATTCTCCGGCGCCCGCCAAGTTGTCCAGCAGGGCCTGGCCCATGCGCTCACGGCGCCAGCCGCGCAGCGAATCGGGCAGTTGATAGGGGCCGTTGGGGAAGCCGCTCTTGAGCAGGGCTTCGAGGGTTTTCTTGCGCAGCATGAGCTCCGGCGCGATGCCCAGGCGCTCGCCTTCGGCCTGGCCGACCGCGCGCAGGCGCTTGAGCATGCCCGAGGCTTCGATCGGCAACGGCTCGGGCAAGGCCTGCGGCCATTGCTCGGCCGGCAGGCTCGCGGCGCGCTTGATCAGATCCAGCAGGAACTGGCCGTCCTGGCGGATGGTGCGCGGGTGCATGTCGTCGATCTTGGCCAGGGCCGAGAGGTTGTCCGGCTGGCTCTTGGCCATGGGCCACAACGAATGCTCGCGCAATACACGATTGCGCGGCAGGTCGCGGCTGCGCGCCTCGCGCTCGCGCCAGGCACACAGCTCGCGCAGCACCGCCAGTTGCTGTGGGTTCAGCTTCCAGGCGAGCTTGACGTCGCGGTACAAGGTCTCGGGTTCTACCTCGCGGCGCAGCTGGGCGACCAGCTCGGCGCCATCTTCCAGCACCCAGGCGTACTTGTCGTCAGACAGCCGTGGCCGCAGCGCGCTGAACAGCTCGGCTAAGTGCACGGCATCTTCGGCGGCATAGCTGACCTGGGTATCCGACAGCGGGCGCTGCAGCCAGTCCGAACGGGTCTCGCCCTTGGGCAGCTCCAGGCCCAGCACGTCCTGCACCAGGCGCGAATAGCCCATGGAGAAACCGATGTTCAGGTAGCCGGCTGCCAGCTGGGTGTCGAACAGCGGTTGCGGCAGCTTGCCGGTCAGGCGCAGGAGCACTTCCAGGTCTTCGCTGCAGGCATGCAGTACCTTGACCACGCCCGGGTCGTCGAGCAGCTCGGCCAACGGCTGCCAATCGCGGATCAGCAACGGGTCTATCAGGTACGCCCGGTTGCCTTCACCGACCTGGATCAGGCCGGCCTTGGGGTAGAAGGTGTCGACCCGCATGAATTCGGTATCGAGCGCTACGAAGGGCAGTTCGTGCCAGCCCCGGCAGTGTTCGGCCAGGGTCTGGTCGTCACGTATCCAGTGTATTTCTATGGCCACGAGGCTCTCCCACAAATATTGGCGCGCAGTATATACGGCGCGGGCATTGGGGGTGAAACCTGCGCCATCCTTGGTTTGATCAACGGTCAGCGGTCATCCAGGGGCGACAGCTGGCGAACATGTCCAGCGATTGCCGGTAGACCTCGGTGCGCACCTGCAACAGGCCAAGCATCGAATGGAACAGGTTGTCCTGGCTCAACGGCGCGTCGCGCAAGCGGCCCAGGCAGTCGCTGTCGAGCGCGAAGTCCTGGCGGTAGCTGTCGGAAAACCACATCAACAATGGCACGTGACGCTGCTGCTCAGGGGCCAGCATGTAGGGGGTGCCGTGCAGGTAGAGGTTGTATTCGCCCAGGGATTCGCCGTGGTCGGAGAGGTAGATCATCGCCGTATCGACCTTGTCCTGGCGGCTGCGCAGCAGGTCGATTAGCGAGGCCAGCACCTGGTCGGTATAGGCCAGGGTATTGTCGTAGCTGTTGACGATCGATTGCTCATCGCACTGGTTCAAGGCATTGCTCTGGCACACTGGGGTGAAGCGCTGGGCGCTGGCCGGGTAGCGCTTGTAGTAGTCGGGGCCGTGGCTGCCCATCTGGTGCAGCACCAGCACGGTGTCGTGGTCGAGGTTGTCGAGCAGTTCGCCCAGGCCCTGCAGGAGGATCTCGTCGCGGCACTCGCCGTCAGCGCACAGTTTCGGGTCCTTGAGGTTGCTGTCGTCGACGAACTGCACCCGGTCGCAGGTGCCTTTGCAGCCGGACTGGTTGTCGCGCCACTGCACGGTGAAGCCGGTACGCTGGAGGATGTCCAGAAGCCCCTCGCGGTTCTTGGCGACGCGGGCGTCGTAGTCCTTGCGTGGCATGCCGGAGAACATGCACGGCACCGACACGGCGGTCTCGGTGCCGCAGGAATGCACGTCGGAAAACGCCAGCAGGCCCTGCTCCTTGCCCAGGTTCGGGGTGGTGTCGCGGCCGTAGCCCAGTACGCCGAAGTTCTGCGCCCGGGCGCTCTCGCCCACCACCAGCACGGTCAGCGACTTACGCGTGTGGCGTTGCCAGGCGGCGCTGTCGCGCTTGGCGTCCTCTCCGTAATGCTGGAATGGCCGGGCAGCACTGCCCAGGCGTTCACCGACATAGCCGAACGAAGCCCCGACGATGTTGCTCGGGGTGAGCATCAGGCGGATCTCGTGGTGGTTGCGAAACAGCGAGGCCAGGCCCTGGTAGTTGACCAGTGCCACCGAGCCGAGGGCCGCGACGCACGCGCCGCTGACCACCAGCTTGCCGAACAGCTCGCGGTGCCAGGGGCGATAGCCGATGGGGGCTTTCCACACCAGCAATGAAGGCAACATGCCGAGCAGGATCATATACAGGGCGAACTTCAGGGAAAGCAGGTCCCGTACTTCCGTGACATTGGTCTCGGCGATATTACGAAACATGCCGGTGTCGACCAGTACACCATATTGGTTCATGAAGTAGGCGACGCCCGCGCCACTCATGAACAACAAGATCAGCACCGGTTTGAGTACGTACTTGAACGCCACCAATGTGAGGATGAGGTTGAACGCGAAGAACATCAGCACGGCGAATGCCAACAGCAGCCACAGCCCCACCACGCCGGGCGGTACCACGGCCTGCAGGTGCTCCCACAGCGCAGTGTTGAAACCGATCAACAGGTAAAGACTGGCCAGCAACGTGACCCATTCGGCCCGCAGGGTTTTGAAGTTCGGCATGATGTTCGCAGATGAGAGTTATTATCGGCCGTCGCACCAGGCGGGGCACCGGGGAAGTTGGCCGAACTCTAGAAAGCGTGCCATCAACATTTCGTGAAAAAGACGCCAACGAATAATGGACGGTGCGGTTTTTCCAGATGAAATGAATTTCATGTTTGCCGGCACGGCGTGCGGCCCCTTGGCGCACCCTCCCTCCGCAACCGGGCAAAGGCGACTATCCTCAAGATTCAGGACTTTTTGCCAACCCCTGACCCGAGGTGAAGAAATGCCAGTCCCGCATGATCTGCTCGCTGACCTGCACATTTCCGCTGACGATTTCCAGGCGCTGATCGACAAGGACCAGACGCTCCATCAACTGCACAAGGAGTACAACGCCAAGGACAAGGAGGTGGTGGCCGCCGAAGGTAACGGCACTGCCGACGATGCGGTGAACCGCCTGCGCAAGGAGCGCCTGTTGCTCAAGGACAAGATCGAACGGATCGTTCATCCGGCAAGGTGATTGCACAGACCGATACCCTTCGCGGGTGAACCCGCTCCCACAGATTCGTGCATGCCCTGTGGGAGCGAGTTCACCCGCGAATGCATCAGCTCTCGGCCGAAGCCTTGAGCGCCGTGTCCAGATCTTCGATTAGGTCGCGGTAGTCTTCGATCCCGACCGACAGGCGCAGCAGGTTCTCGCTGATGCCCATCTGCCCCTTCTGTTCCGGGCTCAGGGAGTTGTGCGACATGCTCCAGGAATGGTTGATCATGCTCTCCACCCCGCCCAGCGAGTCGGCCAGCACGAAGATCGACAACGCCTCCACCAAGCGGTTGACCGCGGCCCGGTCACCCTTGATCTTCATCGCCACCACCGCTCCGCCGGTGCGCATCTGGCGCTTGCACAGCGCATGCTGCGGGTGGCTTTCAAGTTCCGGGTAGTACACCTGCTCGACCTGCGGGTGCCCCTCGAGGAAGCGCGCCACGCGCAGGGCATTGGCGCATTGGCGCTCCATGCGCACGTCCAGGGTCTTGAGCCCGCGCAGGGCCAAGTAGCAGTCGAACGGCCCCTGGATCGCACCGACGGCCATGCTGATCCGCCGCAGGCGCTTGAGCAGTTCGTCGTTGGCGGCGACCACCACGCCGCCGATCAGGTCGGAGTGGCCGCCGATGTACTTGCTCGCCGAATGCATCACCAGGTCCACGCCGAGGGTGATCGGCCGCTGGTTCCAGGGCGAGCAGAAGGTGTTGTCGATGCAGGTGAGGATGCCGCGCTCGCGGGCCAGCTTGCAGACCGCCTCGATGTCCACCAGGTGCAGCAACGGGTTGGTCGGCGACTCGATCCAGATCAGCTGGGTCTCGGGGCGGATGGCCGCCGCCACGGCGTCCAGGTCATTGAGGTCGACATAGGTGGTGCTCAGGCCTGAGGTACGGCTGCGGTAGTCTTCCATCAGGCGGAAGGTGCCGCCGTAGACCCCGTTCATCACCACCACATGGGCATCCTTGGACAACAGCTCGAGCACGGTGGCCGTGGCCCCCACGCCCGAGGCCGTGGCCACTGCACCTGCGCCTTCCTCGAGGGCGGCGACACAGGTTTCGTAGGCATGCCGGGTCGGGTTGCTGACCCGGCTGTAGGCGTATTCGGGGTTGTCGTCCAGGCCGCGCTTGATGAACGAACTGGTGGTGACGATGGCCGGGAAGATGGCATTGTCGGCGACGCTGGACTGCTCGCCGGCGTGGATGGTGCGGGTGGCGAAATTGCGCGGCTTTTCGGACATGGTCGGGTCCATTGACTCTGCTGAGGTTGGAAAGCACCACTATCGCATATCCGGTGGGGCGCCGCCGAACGGGAATGAACCTGCGCCACGCCCGTGCCAGCTATTCTTTTCGTACCCCGATCGCGCTAGTCTCGAGAAACTTTTTCTCGCACCGACCGGCCATCGTATATGGACAGTTTCGACCAACACATCCTCACCCTCCTCCAGCGTGACGCCTCGATGTCCCTCAAGGACCTGGCCGAGGCCGTCAATCTTTCCACCACGCCTTGCTGGAAGCGGGTCAAGCGCCTGGAGGACGAGGGTTACATCCGAGGCCGCGTCGCCCTGCTCGACCCCGAGCGCCTGGGCCTGGGGCTGACCGTGTTCGTTCAGCTCAAGACCCAGCGCCACGACAGCGCCTGGCTGGAGCAGTTCGCCCGGGTGGTGACGGGGTTCGAAGAGGTGATGGAGGTGTACCGCATGTCCGGCGACTGGGACTACATGCTGCGGGTGGTGGTGGGCGATATCGCGGCGTACGACCGGTTCTACAAGAAACTCATCACCAGCACCGACGGCCTGTCGAACATCACATCGAGCTTTGCCATGGAGCAGATGAAGTACACCACGGCGTACCCGGTGCATCGATGATCAACGGGGCCGTTGCGGCCCAATCGCCGGCAAGCCGGCTCCCACAAGTACGGCGTCAACGCTGTCCGGGTGGGAGCCGGCTTGCCGGCGATTGGGCTGCGCAGCAGCCCCACTGGATCAGGCCACGCTCGCCTCGATCCGGTTCCCGGCCCGCGTCTTCTCCAGCTTGATGGCCACGAACTTCGAGGTCGGCGTGTAGGTGCCCTCGCCATAGCTTTCCAGCGGCACCAATGGGTTGGTCTCCGGATAGTAGGCCGCCGCCTGGCCTTCGGGCAGGTCATAGGGCACCAGGCGGAAGCCCGACACCCGACGCTCGCGGCCGTCCTCCCACAGCGACACCATGTCCACGTGCTCGCCCGGTTCGAAGCCCAGGCGGCGGATGTCCGCCTCGTTGACGAACACCACTTCGCGCAGGCCGAACACACCCCGGTAGCGGTCATCCAGGCCATACAACGTGGTGTTGTACTGGTCATGGGAGCGCAGGGTCTGCAGGATCAGGTCCGGGTTGTCGCCACGGGCCAGCACCTGGGCATTGACCAACTGCCGAGGCAACTCGCTGGCGGTGAAGCGCGCCTTGCCAGTCGCCGTGCGCCATTCGCGCTCGGATGCCGTGTTGCCCAGGTGGAAGCCGCCGGGGTGCTGCAGACGCTCGTTGAAACCGCTGAAGCCCGGGATCACATCGGCGATCATGTCGCGGATGCGGCTGTAGTCGGCGACGGCGTATTCCCAGTCGATCGGCCGGTCGCCCAGGGTGGCCTTGGCGATGCCCGCGATGATCGCCGGCTCCGAACGCAGGTGCGGCGAACGGGGTTTGAGCTGGCCGTGGGAGATATGCACCATGCTGAAGGTATCTTCCACGGTGACGCCCTGGGGCCCTTCGGCCTGCAGGTCGATCTCGGTACGGCCCAGGCACGGCAGGATCAACGCATCGCCACCGGTGACCAGATGCGAGCGGTTGAGCTTGGTGGAAATCTGCACGGTCAGCGCGCAGTTGCGCATCGCCGCGTGAGTACGCGGGGTATCCGGCGTCGCCTGGGCGAAGTTGCCACCCAGGCCGATGAACACCTTGGCCCGGCCCTCTTCCATGGCCTTGATCGCCAGCACCGCGTTATGCCCGTGCTCGCGCGGCACCTTGAACTGGAAGCGTTTTTCCAGGGCATCGAGCAGCTTGGCCGGGGGCTTCTCGTCGATGCCCATGGTGCGGTCGCCCTGCACGTTGCTGTGGCCGCGTACCGGCGACAGGCCCGCGCCTGGCTTACCGACGTTGCCGCGCAGCAGCTGCAGGTTGACGATCTCCTGCACCGTCGGCACCGAATGACGGTGCTGGGTCACGCCCATGGCCCAGCACATGATCACCCGTTCGGCCTTGCGGTACATGCGCGCGGCCAGTTCGATCTCGACCAGGGTCAGGCCCGACTGCTCGACGATATGTTCCCAGGAGGTGTCATCCACCGCAGCCAGGTAGGCCTCGAGGCCATCGGTGTGCTCGGCGATGAAGGCATGGTCGAACACCGCCGGCTCGCCCTTGGCCTGGGCTTCGCGCTCCCACAGCAACAGGAACTTGGCGATGCCACGCATCGCCGCCATGTCGCCACCCAGGGCCGGGCGGAAGTAGGCGGTATTGGTAGGTTCGGAGCCGTTGCTGAGCATCTCGAACGGGTGCTGCGGATGCTGGAAACGCTCCAGCCCACGCTCCTTGAGCGGGTTGAAGCACACTACCTGGGCGCCCCGCTTGACCGCCTCGCGCAGCGGTTCGAGCATGCGCGGGTGGTTGGTACCCGGGTTCTGGCCAATGACGAAGATCGCGTCGGCCAGTTCCAGATCATGGTAGACGACGGTGCCCTTCCCTACGCCCAAGGTATCGGCCATGCCCACGCCACTGGCTTCGTGGCACATGTTCGAGCAATCGGGAAAATTGTTGGTACCGTAGGCGCGCACGAACAGCTGGTAGAGAAACGCTGCCTCGTTGCTGGCCCGGCCGGAGGTGTAGAACTCGGCCTGGTCCGGGGTCTCCAGTGCGTTGAGGTGCCGGGCGATCAGAGCGAAGGCCTCGTCCCAGGTGGTTTCCACATAGTGGTCGGTGGCGGCGTCATAGCGCATCGGGTGGGTCAGCCGGCCTTGGTACTCGAGCCAGTAGTCGGTCTGGGCGGCCAGGGCGCTGACGCTGTATTTGGCGAAGAACGCCGGGTCCACCGAGCGGCCGGTGGCCTCCCAGTTGACGGCCTTGGCGCCGTTCTCGCAGAACTTGACCATGTCGCTCTCGGGCGACTCGCCCCAGGCGCAGCCAGGGCAGTCGAAACCGCCGTTCTGGTTGGTCTTGAGCATGGCCCGCAGGTTCTTGAAGGCATTGTCGCTGCCCAACCAGCTCTTGGTCACGCTCTTGAGTGCGCCCCAGCCGGCGGCCGGTCCCTTGTAGTCCCTGATATGTTCGTCTTGGCTCATGCGATGGATCCTCACGCTCTTGAAAAGGCACCGGCTGGTCAGGTCCGGTGTTTATCCAGCCTATGGACCCCGGCCTAGAGCCGTCCAATCGAAATACCTTAAAGCGTGATAAGCCCTCTCGATCATGACGTGCAGCCCTTGTAGGCCGCGGCCTGCAGCCGTGATAGACAGGGCTGATCGAACAGTCAGGGAAAGCAATTTGACGAGGGTGCCCGCAGGTTATAGCTTGGAGGTTGCCTGCGGCGACACGCCGCCTCACCCAATACCCAGAGCATGAACGTGGAAGAGAACACCCAGGCACTGATCGACGGCTTCAATCGGCGCATCGACTACCTGCGGATGTCGGTCACCGACCGCTGCGACTTCCGTTGTGTCTATTGCATGGCCGAAGACATGCAATTCCTGCCGCGCCAGCAGATCCTCAGCCTCGAGGAGCTGTACCAGGTGGCCGAGCGCTTCGTCGCCCTGGGTACCCGCAAGATCCGCCTGACCGGCGGCGAGCCGCTGGTACGCCAGGGCATCGTCGAGCTGTGCGGGCGTATCGCCGCCCTGCCCGGCCTGCGCGAGCTGTGCCTGACCAGCAACGGTTCGCAACTGGGTCGCCTGGCCCAGCCGCTGTTCGATGCCGGCGTGTCGCGCCTGAACATCAGCCTCGACAGCCTCGATGCCGAACGTTTCCGCAGCCTGACCCGCACCGGCGACCTGCACCAGGTCATCGCCGGCATCGACGCCGCGCGCCGCGCGGGCTTCCGGCGCACCAAGCTCAATTGCGTGGTGCTCAAGGGCCGCAACGACCACGAGATCGTCGACCTGGTGCGCTTCGCCGTCGAGCGCGAACTGGATATCTCGTTCATCGAGGAAATGCCCCTGGGCGTAATCGACGAGCACGAGCGTGGCGAGTCGTACTGCTCCAGCGACGAAGTGCGCGCGCGCATCGCCGAACACTTCACCCTGGTGGAGTCGGCCGAATCGTCCCAGGGGCCGGCGCGCTACTGGCGGGTCGCCGAGGCACCACAAACCCGGGTCGGCTTCATCTCGCCGCACAGCCACAACTTCTGCGCCACCTGCAACCGCGTGCGCCTGACCGTCGAAGGCCGCCTGCTGCTGTGCCTGGGCAACGAGCACTCGATGGACCTCAAACAGATCCTGCGCGCCCACCCCGGCGACACCGAACGCCTGGAAAAAGCCATCCGCGACGCCATGCACCTCAAGCCCTTCCGCCACCACTTCGAGGTGGGCGGCGAGGTACAGATCCTGCGCTTCATGAACATGACCGGCGGCTGATCGCCCGCCACTGGAACACCATGATCGTCCATCCCCGTCCCGATGTACTGCGTGTGCTCTTTACCCTCAAGGGCTCGATCGTCAAGCGCATCGCCCTGCGCTGCCTGATGGTGACCTTGCTGGCCGCCCTGATCGTGCTGATCGAGCATCACTACCCGGCCTTCTTCTACCCGGTCAGCGCCACGCCCTTCACCCTGCTGGGCCTGTCGCTGTCGATCTTCATGAGCTTTCGCAACAACGTCTGCTACGACCGCTGGTGGGAAGGCCGCAAGGCCTGGGGGCGGATGATCATCGAGGTACGTTCGTTCATTCGCGAAAGCCAGGCGATCGCCGACGAACGCCTGCGTGCCGAACTGCTGCGCGGCCTGTGCGGCTTCGCCCATGCGCTCAACGCCCGCTTGCGCAATGAGGATGAGCTGGCCGCCGCTCGGCCGTGGCTGGACCAGGGCGCCAGGATCAGCCCGCACAATACCTGCGACGGCATCCTGCGCCAGGTCGGCGAGCATTGCTCACGCCTGGCCGAGCACCAGTCGATCAGCGAATGGCGCTACACCCTGCTCGAACAACGCCTGGTGGGCCTGTCGGAAGTCCAGGCCACCTGCGAACGGATCAAGGGCACACCATTGCCCTTCCCCTATACGTTGCTGCTGCACCGCACCAGCTACATCTTCTGCGTACTGCTGCCGTTCGCCCTGGCCGAGCCGCTGGGCTGGCTGGCACCGATCTTCACCACCATCATCAGCTACACCTTCTTCGGCCTGGATGCCATCGGCAACGAGCTGGAAGACCCGTTCGGCCGTGACGAAAACGACCTGCCCACCGATGCCATGGTGCGTACCCTGGAGCGCGACGTACTGTCGGCGCTGGGGCATGAACCGCTGCCGCCGGCGCTGGTGCCGGTGGATCATGTGTTGAGCTGAGAACGACGGGGCTGCCAGGCAGCCCCCCACCTACCCCCGACTCTCACACATCCCCACCGCCTTCAGGTGCGGCACGAAATTGCATGGCCGATGCCGCGCATCGAGCTGTTCCACCAGAATCCCCTCCCAGGCCGTACGACAAGCCCCGGTCGAGCCCGGCAGGCAGCAGACCAACGTGCCGTTGGCCAACCCGGCCAAGGCCCGGCTCTGCACCGTCGAGGTACCGATATCGAGGATCGACAGCGCGCGGAACAGCTCGCCAAAGCCATCGATGCGCTTGTCCAGCAGGCAGCCCACCGCCTCGGGCGTGCTGTCGCGCCCGGTGAACCCGGTACCACCGGTGATCAGCACCACCTGCACCTGTTCATCGGCGATCCACTGGGCGACCTGAGCGCGGATCTTGTAGAGGTCATCCTTGAGCAGCGCCCGTGCCACCAGACGGTGGCCGACCTCCACCGAGCGCGTAGCCAGCAGCTCGCCCGAGGTGTCGTTGTCGAAGGTACGGGTATCGCTGACGGTCAGCACGGCGATGTTGAGCGGTACGAACACCGCGTCCGGTTTCACACTCACCTGGGGTTCCTCACGAAAGGGCATTGTCATGCCACGCTAGGGCCTAGGCCGGGTGACGTCCAATCGATATGGCGAACCGGGTTATCGAGGCCCTCTATCAATCCCCGCGCCCTGTCTGCTGCGATGCAGATGCCCTGAGGGAATTAGCGGGTCCTGTGGGAGTTTCCATGGTGCTGGACAGGCTCAAACACTTCTCAGCCGTGCCAATACGGCCCAGGCTCCGCTTGCTTCATGGGCGATTACCCAGCCCTTCGGGCTGCGCTGTCACGCAGAGAACAAGCGGCCAATGTAGCCCCTGTGGGAGCGGCGGTGCGGCGGTCCGACTTGTCCCGCGATTAGGCCGGGCCCGATATCACCGTCGCCTGGCAAGGGCTTCGCCCTTGATCGCGGGACAAGCCCGCTCCCACAGGGTGCCGCAAATCAAATGGTCATGCGTTGTTCTATGAGAGCTGGCGGAGCCTGCGAGTGGGCCGCCCCTGCCATCGCAGTGCCAAGGCAGCGTCTGCTCCACCTCGAGCATCACAGGGTCAGGACACCCGTACATCCACAGCATGGCTTGCAACACCCTGGCAGCCACACGCTAGACGATGCCCTTGCAGCACCACGGGAATCCCGTTCATCCGCCGCGTCGGGTGGCCTTCGATGAACGCGAACTCCCCCTTGTGCCTCGGGCAGGTGGCCTTGTCGCCCAGCACAGCCGGCGTCTTGCCCTTGATCGTATGGGATCCCGCCAACTGGCAGACCACCACGCGGCCGCCGCTGCTGGTAGGGTCACCCAGGCAAATAGGATGGCTCATTAGGGCAAACCATAGTTGAAAGGATCAACACCGCGATTCTTGCGGTTCTTCTCTTTGCGCGCCTCATCTGGCGGGCGGACCATCTGCACCGTCAGGCTGCCGTCCGCACCGGCGTACACCACTGCACTCGTACCGCCGTCCAGGTAGCTGGCGATGCATGCCAGGTTGATCTGCACCAGGGCGCTGCTGACACCGGTATTGCCCAGGCGGCGGCCGATGTCGTAGCCCTCTTCCACATTGCCGATGTCCAGGCCGTGGCCGTCGGTATTGAGCTCATGCAGGGCGTTGGTCAGGGCGATTTCAGCTTCGAGGTTGTCCGTGGTGTCGTAGAACACCCGCACCGGCTTGTGCCCCTTGGGCAGGGTGTCCAATGCCTCTAGCCAGCCGGCTTGCAGAGCCTTGGCCTGGAGCGCGGGTTTCAGGCGCTTGCCGTTTTCATCGTGCATCGGGACTTTGATCGGACGGTGCAGATAGCCCAGTACCGGCGAGGCGTCGAACTCATCGACCTGATGCTGGGCCCAGCGGACCGGTAGCCAGGGAGAAGGCTCGAAATGACCGGGGCCTCGGTTGCTGATGGTTTTCCAAAGTTCGGGGAGTTTGGAGTGCCAGTAGGCGGTGGACATAAGTGGTGGTATAGGATATTCAACGCCCTTGGCTCGCTCTTTGTCCCGATACCAATATAGGTGCGCTCTATTCTGCTCCCAATAGAAAGCCCACAGCTTTCCCAAATCTGTCTTCTTGTTTTGATTATTTTCCGCTTGACTGATGGCATAAGGGCGGATATAGCGATCTACTCGATCAGATCGCGCAACCAACAAGCCCATCATATTTTCATATACAACAGGCACTCCTGGATCGCTACGCAAATCCGGCGTACCTGGCTTGCGATACATATTGCGCACCACATCACCATCCTTACTAACTATTAGAGCCTCAGGCACCCTAGGATTATCATCAAAAAACTTAAATAACCTCTCAATCATGGCTTGGGCATGCGTAGTATTTTCGTCTCCCTCCCATAGAAACAGTGTGACACCCAACGTAGCCGCATTACGACCAGAGCCAATCAAGTTAGCAGCTCGGTATGCACTGCCATATGGATTAGGCGGAGCCAAGGCAAACACCGGAAGGGGCCAGTAGGCTACTGATTCGCCGGCTGAGCCTTTAAAAGCCAAGATCATTTTTATCTTACTGGAAGATATTCTGGCCGTAATGGAATCACTGTAATCCTTAGAATCGCGCGAGTAAACCGACAGAAAGTTGTCATTTTTATTTTTTATAAATTCCCATATCTTGGTTTGAGCGTCTTTGTGGATCGCAAGCCCAACCCCACGCATTTCCAATGCAAAATTCCGCGTATGCATGGCGTTCTGCTTGATGATTTTGGCTTCAAGCTCAGCCCTGCTGGCTACAAGCCTGGCCTTTTCGCTCGTCAATGCATTGAGCCACCAATGCACACTAAAAACTATGACTGCAACACCTATAATGGACGAAGCACCTAAAGCCAACAAAGGCTTAATATCACGATAGTTAACACCCTCCTGCCCCTTGGTATAAAAAATCGCCACAAAACCAAACCAGACCAAGACAAATATCGCTATCAGCAAGATGTACACCTTAAAACCAGGCCGCACACCACTTACTATCTGATCCACTTCCATAAGACAGTCTGCCTTTTTCAAGATCCAAAAATCGAGGAGGGTGGCTCCATTGACACCAGGTCAGGCGAAGGAAATTCGCCCCTTTCATAATATGAACAACTAGCTTCCACCAATCTCTTAGCTTCATTACTTAGCCGTCTCCAACCTGGCATTGCGGGAAATTTCGAAAATTCTTCATCTCCAACTCGCCAATCCGCAATCGCCACCAACACCTCCCGCAACTCCGGATCATCCAGGCAATGCGCCTGTCCAATCGCAATATCCATCGCCGTCACCCACCGATGATTTTCCGGGCTACGCAACACGGCCGAGTGGTAACTATTTTTTTCCAGCACATCGAGCTCGACCCTCATCCGTGCTCGGATTTCGTTGGGTGTTTCCTCTCGCAGAATGTCGAAATAATCCGGTGTGCCCAGTATCCAGTTACCGTATTTGCGCTCTTGCTTGAGGGCGCCGGTCTGGTCGCCAGCTTCCTTGCCTTTGTTCCAGGCAGCGCGGGCTTTTTCCAGGTCGATCCGTGCAGGCACCGAAGCGATCTTCCGCCACTGGAAACGGGCCACCGGATTACCCAGGGCATTGCTGATGCTCACGTCGTCCGGCCTGTCGAGCCCGGACTGTTCAGGTGAGCCGGGTTGCTCCTCACCTCCGAACATGTGCGGTGCATGGGGTGGATTCAGCGGCTCGCCATTGATCAAGCGCTCTTCGCCCACGGCCATGCCCCCCTGGGAGGCAAAGCCCACGAACAGGTTGTTTCCTGGATAGCGGTGCTCACCTTTGGCGCGCAGCTTGTCCGGCCCGGCCGCTTCCCCCACCCGTACCGGCTTGCCATTGCGATGGCGCTTGGTCCACAGCCGCTGGTAGAAGCGCAACGGGTGCAACGCCTGCATCGCGGGCGTTCCATCCGGCAGGGTGTCCGGCACGCCGTAGGTGCCGATGCCCTTTACGTCATCCAGGGCCACGGTGGTGTCTTCCGGGCAGAAATACAGGTACACCTTGCCGCGGTTGTCCCGCTCGGGGAAAACAGTGAGGTTGCCGACCTTGTCCTTGCGTGAACCTTGGGTCGGCGACCAACGGGGGCCGGTGCGGCCGCCGTAGGTCTGGGGATCGCGCAATGCAGACAAGGGCGGTTCGGGGTGAGGCGTGGCGGTGACCGCCTTGACGATACGCAGCAAGGTGGACAGCGTGTCGTGGTGCTTGGGCGTCACGTTCGGCAGCACGCTGTAAGGCGTATCCACCATGATCAACGTGTCCGCGCAGCGCTGGCTTTTGTCCACCAGCATGGCCTGGGCCAGCAGGGCAATCAGGGTCCCCTGGCTATGCCCGATGATGGTGATGGTCTCGTCGGGCGATACACGGCGGATCTCGCTGACGAGCATGGCCAGACGGGTGGCGGCCAGCACGAAATAACGACGATGAGGGCCCCTGCCCATGAACAAGGTATTGGGCAAGGCAAGTTGCGCCCCTTGACGCTTGAAGGCACCGAACCCCTCGCCATACATCTCCAGCAGATTGTTGGTGGCGTTTGCGAAGAAGCCGCCGCCCTTGGCGAAATGCCTGTCCAGCCGGTTTTCGAACACGTCCTGGTACTGATCACGCAGCTTGACGGGATTATCTTCCTTGTCCCGTTTTATCTCCTCCGGTGCAGCGCGATATCCCCAGTAGAACGGGATCATCAGGCTACGGGTCTTGGGGTCGTCCGTGTCGCGCTTGTAGAGATACGTATCGGGATCGTCGAGCGCGGTCCTGTCATCGTTATTGCGCTCCTCGGGAGCGCGCTTCATGGCCTTTTGGTAAACGGTCCCATACCGCCCCGCCTTCAGATCCGGCCGATCCAGACGCTCGTTGACGCCCTGACACAACCCCTCTTCCACCGCCTCGTACGAAGCCCCAGGGTCGTTCACCCCGTGCAGGAAGATCACCACCCCCGGCAGGTCGGCGGGCACCTCCAGGCTGCGATCGGTATTCGCGTTGGGGATCAGGCGTGTCTTGCACCCCGCTACGACACAGTGCTCGGACCCCTTCATTGCGCGCCTCCTTTCGAGCCGTTGTCACGCAGGGCAGCCACCTGGGCCTGGTGCATCTGGTCGCGCTCGACGCGCTCGGTCCGGCCGCTGGCGTCGGTACGGCCCTGCACGGTGCTGCCGTCCTCCAGCGTGATCCGGTAGGCATGGCTGGCTGCCAGGCGGACACTGTCCTCGGCATGCCCCGCGTAGTGGAACAGCAAGCGCTGGGCCGCCGGGTCGCGGCTGAAGACCGGGGCTTGGGCAGCATCGGTGCCGGGGCCGGTCCAGTCATGCTCGCTGGCCTTCACCGTGACCTTGCCCTGGGTACCGATCTCGATGCCGCCCCCGATCTTGATGTAGCTGCCGTCGTCGGCCACCAGGCGGATGGTGGGCGCGGTGACCACGGCCTCGCCTTCAACAGCCGAGAAGCGCAGGTCCTTTTGCGCATTGAGGGCGATGTCGTCGTCCTGGGCCTGGACCTGCACCTTGCCGCGGTTGGCAATGGCGCTGATGCCGCCGTCCTGAGCGAAGGCGCTGATTCCCTGGCCGGCCTGCAGGCGCATGGCACTACCACTGGTGAGCTGCAGGTTGTCCTGGGCAGTGGTGTCATGGTTTCCGCCGGCGTAGTGCAGCTGCGAACGCGGGGTCGCGCTGGCGATCCCCGCCTCGCCAGCCAACGCCAACAACGGATCGCCCGTCGCGTCGCTGTCCGCAGCCGGCCATTGCGCCAGGGCCTGGCGCACGGCATCGCTCCCTTGGCTGTCCACCGCCTCGCCACCGCGCGCCGCAGCAGTCTGGCCCAAGGCCCTGAACAGCTCGCCACAGTCGGCCAGCAGCTGCAGCAGCTCCTGGCGGTCCAGTTGCGCCCCCGTGGCGTCGCGGCGCGCATAGGTAGTCAGCAGCATGCCTTGGGCGGCACGCAGGGCGATGGCGGCATCGGTGCGCAACTCGGCACCGCTGCCACGGGGCTGGGCACGCCCGTCGGTGCGCGGCGTGGTGAGCTTGCCCAGGTTCAGCGCGGTGGCCTGGTGGGTACTGGCCAGGCGGGTGCGCACTGCGCCCGACGTGTCATCGAAAAGCAACTCGTTGAAGCCGCGCCCCTTGTGCTCCTGAGTCCGGATACCCGACAACGCCCGGTTGCCCGGCAGGCCAACGGCCTTGCTGAAGCGCGGCGGAACCTGCTCGGCGTTGTACAGCGCCGCCGTGATCACTGGCCGATCGATGTCACCGGCCATGAACGAAACCAGCACCTCCTGGCCGATGCGTGGCACGAACTGGTGGCCGAAACCACTGCCGGCGCTGGGCATCGCCACCCTCAGCCAGGTGGTACCCTCCGGCAGGCTGTCACCTCGCTGCCAGGGAAAGCGGACCTGGACCCGCGCCAGTTCATCGGTGAACACCTCTTCACCCTCCGGGCCCACCACGATGGCGCTGAGCGGCCCGTTGATGGTGGGGCGCGGCACGCTGAGCGGGGGGCGGTAAGGGATCTTCTTGCGGATACAGACGAAATCGTTGTCGTAGTCGGCAGGCTGGTCCGACAGGTAATTGTTACAGCCGCGATGCGTCACCGACAGCAACAGGAACTCGCGCTCGGCCTGCGCCTCGCGGTCGTGGTCGAAATGCCCGGTCAGCTCGAAGGTGTAGCCCGGGCGCATGGCCCGGCAGGTGCTGCTGCCGCGAAAGGTCTTGGCCTGGGCTTCGATGGCCTCCAGGCGGTTGCGCACCAGCAGGTTGCCTTCGTCCACGGTGCGGTGGCTGCGGGCGCCCAGGAACTCATAGACCTCGTAACTCCCGCAGTCACCCTGCTCGTTCAAGGTGTCCATCTGGATAGGCAGCCGATTGCGAGGTTGCTTGTAGTCGAAGGTCTGCAGGGCCATCCTGCCCGGCTGCAGTTCACGTTGGCTGCGCCATTGGGTGATCGAATCGGTGGGCTCGGTGACGCAGGCACTGTGGTAACGGACCTGCGGTTGCTCGGCCAGCGGTCCCAGCATCTGGGAGCAGTCGGTGATGATCAGGGTATGGTCGTCGGCGGTATGCTCGAAGTAGAAGACCAGCCCCTCCTGCTCCATCAGGCGCATCACGAAGGCAAGGTCCGTTTCACGGTATTGGGTGAGGTAGCTGTGGGGCTTGAGGTCGTGATACAGGCGGAACTCGAAGCGTGCCAAAACCCCGTAGTGGGCCAGGACCGTGCCGATCACCGTTTCCACGGTTTGGCCCTGGAAGATGCGCGAGTCGATGCGCCGCGTCAGCATCCACAACCAGGGCTGCAACTTCGCCTGGTAATAGGCCAGCCCACCATCGCTCCGTTGCAGGCTGAACATCGTGATATGGCCATGGATATAACGGGTGCCGCCGCCCGCCAGTGCTATTTCCAACTTCGCCGGCTGGCCGATCAGCGACTTGAGTTCGATGCAGGCGTCCTGGCTGAGCAACCACAACTCGAAACCGGACAGCGTGCACAGCCCTTCGTTGCCGCTGAAGCGCTCGAGCAGCAAGGCCTGCTCGCCATCGAGGGGCGTGGTCAGTTTGATCAGTCGGCGGTGTTGAGGCGAAAACACCCGTTCTAAGTCCATTTGCACTTTACTCTACTCGACCGTGAAAGAGGCAATGAAAACGCCCTCTATTTTTACACGCGAATATCCAAGCGCAACCGACTTATATTTCATTTCAAATCGTTAAGAAAACCAGGAAAATTCCTACAAATAAAAAACTCCATACACAAGAAATAGCCAAAAGCTAAACACCAAGAAAATTTTTGACAACAAAGCAGCAAAAAACAAACAATTGAACAGTTGACCTATTCCACCAGACAATGTTGAGCCGACCGCATTAAACATTGGCCAGCGCCGGAAGACTTGGTTAAGGTCTGCCCATCCCGCTTCCACCAGGCCGTACCATGGACATCAAGCAGCTCAAGTTCCTCATCGCCCTCGACCAGACCCGCCATTTCGGCCAGGCCGCGGCGCTGTGCCATATCACCCAGCCGACCCTGTCCATGCGCCTGCGCAACCTGGAGGACGAACTGGACCTGGTGCTGGTCAAGCGTGGCCAGCGCTTCGAAGGCTTCACCGAGGCCGGCGAGCGCATCCTGGCCTGGGCCCGCACCTTGCTCGCCGCCCACGATGGGTTGCAGGCCGAGGCCGCCAGCTGCCGCGGCCAGGTGGTCGGCAGCCTGCGCCTGGGCACCGTGCCGCTGGCCAGCTTCAACCCTATGCAGCTGTTGCTGCCGCTGCGCGAAAAGTTTCCGGAGCTGCACTTTCAACTCAGTTCGCTGAGCTCCGAGCAGATCATCGATGGGCTGAGCCGCAACCAGCTGGACCTTGGCATCTGCTACCTGGACCAGGTCAATGCCAGCTTCTTCGAAGTGATCGAGCTGGGCACCACCACCATGGGCCTGCTGCACGACACCCGCTACTTCGACTTCGACACACCCGAGCTGCGCTGGGAGGCCTTGGCCAACCTGCCCCTGGGCCTGCTGAGCGAAGGCATGCACTACCGCCAGTCGTTGGACCTGAGCCTGCGTAGCCGCGGCCTGGAACCGGCCGCGGTGCTGGAGAGCGACTCCACCTTCCAGCTGATCCAGGCCATCAATACCGGCATGTGCTGCGCCGTCATGCCATTGGATTGTGGGCTGGAGGAGCTGTCCGAGCACATGCGCATCCTGCCGATCGCCGATGCCAGCATCCACAGCCCGGTGGGGCTGCTGTTGCGTCGCAGCGAGCCACGCTCGGCGATTGCCGAGCAATGTTTCACCGAAGCCAAGGCGTTGTTCACTGCCACGCCCTGAGGCCTGTGTCCGGGGAGCGCTTCGCGCTCCTTTCGCGGCACAAGGCCGCTCCAGAGCCAGCGCGAGACCTGTAGGAGCGGCCTTGTGCCGCGAAAGGGCTGCGCAGCAGCCCCTGTCCATCAATGCCGGGCCAACACCGCCTCTACAGCACCCCCCGAAGGTTCCTCGTCGATCTGCGCCATGCTCAGCCGCGACGTCTCGCGCAACATCAACGAACACACCGCCACCAACCCCAGCGCCCCGGCTCCATACAACGCCACACCCAACGGGTCGTGGTCGGTAAGGATCAGAATGGCCGTAGCGATACTCGAGGCCGTGCCGCCGCCCAGCGCCGCACCGATCTGGTAGCTGGCAGAGATCCCTGAGTAACGCATGCTGCGCGGGAACTGCTCGCCGAGGAACGCCGGGATCGGCCCCTGGGTCGCCCCCATCAGCAGGCCGGTCAGGCTGTAGGCGAACAGGGCGATGGCGAAGCTCTGCATGCCCACCAGGGCGAAGAAGGCGAACAGCCCCAGGGCCATGACCAATGCGCCGAACACCATCACCGTGCGCCGGCCCAGGCGATCGGACAGGTAGCCGAACAAAGGCGCCGACAGCACGATGGCGATCGACAGGGTCAGGTCGAACATCAACGCCTGGGTGCTGCCGTAGCCCACCTGGGTGGCGTAGGTCAGGAAGAATGTGCTGCCGATATAGGCGATGGTGCAGTAACCGAAGGCGATGCCGGTGCACAGCAGCAATTGCCGTGGCCGTTGGCGCAGCGCCTCGGCCAGAGGGGCACGTACCGGCTTGGCGGCAGGTGCCGCCAGCGGCGCCGGGGCCCTGAGGCGGGCATACAGGCCGATCAGTACCAGGGTGCCACCGAGCCAGAACGGGATGCGCCAGGCGAAGTCCACCAGGTTGTCGTCGAAGGCCGCGCTGACGATGGCGAACACCGCAGCGCCAAGGATGCCGCCGACGCCGATGCCCATGCTCGTGAAGCTGCCCCACAGCCCTCGCCTACCTGGTGGTGCCGACTCGATGCCGAACAGCGCGGCACCACCCCACTCGCCGCCTGCGGCAAAACCCTGGACCAGGCGCAGCAGCACCAGCAGGACCGGCGCCATCACGCCGATGCTGGCGTGGCTGGGCAGGCAGCCGATGAGGAAGGTGCTCAGGCCCATGAGCAGCAAGGTCGCCACCAGCACCTTCTGGCGGCCGATGCGGTCACCGAAGTGGCCGAAGACCAGCCCACCCAGGGGGCGTGCGAAAAAGCCGGCACCGAAGGCGCTGAAGGCCACCAGGGTCGCGGTCAGGTGGTCCATCTGCGGGAAGAACACCTGGGGAAACACCAGCGCCGCCGCCGTGCCATAGATGATGAAGTCATAGAACTCCAGCGCAGTGCCCAGGCCGGAGACGCAGAAGGTCCGCAACGCAGACCGGGATGACGCAGGGTGGGAATGTTCCGCATGCATTGTTGTTGTTCTCGTTTTGCGGGTGCCGCCCCCACGACAGGCAGCGGCACCGGGTTGGCTCAGAAACGTTCGAAGCCGGCCTTGGCCAGTTGCAGCGGCGTGCCCGCCACGTAGTCCAGGAAACAGTGCTCGGTATCGATACCGACGCTGAGCAGCGTTTCCCAGCGTTCGGTATCCGGCATGGCCATGTCCGGGTGGAAGCAGATCGGTGCGTTGTCGCCTTCGGCGCCACACATGGCCTCGGCGCGGGCGCGCAGGTCGCTGCTGCCCATCTGGCCGATCACCTGCTCCAGGTGGCCCAGGCGGCATTGGGTGTCGGCGCGGTCGGCCACGTGCTCGCCCAGGCTCAATTGCGGGTCGAGGAAGTGGTTGGTGTGCAGCAGCCAGCCGTCCTCGCGTGGCAGCACCAGCGCAGTACGCTCGGGGCTCAGTTCGATGCTCACCGCGCGCGGGCTGCAGTCCTCGCGGGAGAACACGGTCAGCACGGTCGAGGCACTGACCCGCGCCGAACGCGCCAGCTCCACGGCTTCCTCGACGCTGCTCGCGTCCTCCAGCAGGCGCCGGGCAATGGCATGCACCGGCACCCCGCCGCTGTCGTTGTCGCTGGTGTGGTGCAGAATGTTGAAGTGCAGGCCCAGACCTGCGCTGTTCACGCCCAGCTTGGCCAGCATGCCGAATTCGCAGAACAGCTTGACCTGCATGCCACGCTCGGTGTGCAGGCCCAGCATCAGGCCATGAGGGCAGAGGCTGTCGTGCCAGTCCCAGGTCTGCAGGGTCTGCGGTGCCCACGGACCGCGAGGTGCGTGCACGGTGGTGGAACATTCGCTGTGGCGGGTGCGAGCGGCCAGCACCTCAGTGCGTGCGTTCAAGCTCGCCAGTTGCCACAGCGCAAGGTCCGCGCCCCTGGCCATGCCGACCACTTCCGCCGCCAGGTTCGGGCTCCAGGCTTCCAGGGCTGCCAGGCTGTTCTCGCCGATGCGCTGGGCCTCGCGCAGCGACACGCCGACCCGAGGGAAGAAGTCCAGGTACAGCTGGGTGGTCTGGCGGATCTGCTCGGCGAAACGTTCGCCGATCTGGCGACCGCGCTCGGCGGGGTTGCGGATGTCGGTGACGAGGGTGTGGATCTTCACTGCGGGGGAACTCCTGGTACAGCGGGCTCAAGGCATCGTTGCTGTTTGGGAAAGAGTGGAATGCCTGCTCAGGCGACCACCCTTAGCCTAGCGAGCCGCCTCCCGCCGATCATCCTCACACCCCGCACAACTTTTGTGCCCAGGCGGAAAAACTCAGCCCCGCTCAGCTGCCTCCAGGCCCTGCCCCCGCAGGTGTTCGTGCAGCAAGGCGATGAAGGCCTGCACCTTGCGCGTGTTGCGTCGGTGCGGCAGGTACAGCACATGCACCCAGGGCCCGAACGCGCTCAAGGCCCGCCAGTAGTCGGGCAGCACTTCCACCAGTTGGCCCTTGGCCAGGTAGGGGGCGGCGCACCAAGTGGGCACGAACTGCAGGCCCTGGCCATCGAGCAGGCAGGCCAGCAGGAAGTCGAAGTTGTCGCTGACCAACTTGGGCGTGGGCTGGCGCACGCGCAGGGTCTGGCCGCCCTGCTCGATCCACCAGTAGCTGCGGTTGAGCAACGGGTGACGCAGCAGCAGCCAGTCGTGCTGGGCGTAGTTCTCCAGGGTGATCGAGTCGCCCCGCCGGGCCAGGTAGTCGGGGCTGGCACAGAGGATCACGCGGTTCTCGATCAGCGGCTGGGCGATCAGTTCAGGCTGGTCGGTGGGGCCGTCGCGCAGCGACAGGTCGTAGCCGCCGTCGATCAGGTCTTCATTGGCATCGTTGAGGTTCACCTCCAGGCGCACCTGCGGGTGTTCGCGCATGAACCGGCAGCATACCTGGTTGAGAAATGCCGGGCCGAACGACGGCGGCGCGGTGATGCGCAAGGTGCCCCGCAGCTCGTGCTGCAGCTGTTCCACTTCCTCGGTCACCAGTTGCAGGTGCATCAATGCCTGGCGCGCGCCTTCCAGGTACAGGGTGCCGGCTTCGGTGAGCGCCATGCGCCGGGTGGTGCGCTCGAACAGGCGCACGCCCAGTTCGGTTTCCAGGTGGGCGACGGCCTTGGTGATGGCCGAGGGGGTCTTGCCCAACTGCTCGGCGGCACGGCTGAAACTGCCGTGCTCGGCGGCGGCGACGAAAATGGTCAGGGCCGTCATTTTGTCCATGGTTTCTTCCTGTTCGGCACAAGCGAGGCAATGCGAAGGCGCGGCGAGTATCTGCGCCTTTTCATCAAACCGGCAAATGCCGCGCGATTTGAATAGGCACCGGCAGGCCCGGGCTTTGCACCACGGCAATCATAGGCGACGGATTATTTCCCCAGCGCGAAAAAAGTTGTGCCTGCCGTCGCATTTAATCGCCCTTGCGCCTTGGCTAGGCTGCGGCCCCATCACAACAAGAACGAGGCATCGAATGAAGCAGCTCCTGAAGATGGCGATCAGCGCCGGCCTGGCCTGCACCGCCCTGCCAGGCTTCGCGGCGGTCGACCTGATCCTGCACAACGCCAAGGTCTATACCGCCGAGCCAGGCCAGCCGTTGCAGCAGGCCGTGGCAGTCGAGGGCCAGAAGATCGTCGCGGTGGGTTCCGACCAGGCCGTGCTGCGCCTGAAGGTCAGTGGCACGCAGGTGATCGACCTGGGCGGCAAGGTGCTGATGCCAGGCATGCTCGACTCCCACTCCCATGCGATCAAGGGCGGCCTGCAGTTGGAGCTGGCCAACCTGGCCGGCGAGCAGCTGCCCCTCGACGAGCTGGAGCAGCGCCTGCGCCAGTGGCGCCAGGATGGCAAGGCGGTACGTGGCGAATTCCTCTCCGTCGGTGGCGTGCCGGGCACCTACTGGGACGACATCCCGGCCCTGGAGCAACGCTTCAACCATGGCGAATGGGCCGGGCAGCCGATCCTCCTGGCGGCCAACGACATGCACACCGGCTGGGCCAACCAGGCCATGCTCGAGCGCGCCGGGATCGATGCAAAGACCATCGCGGCGCTGCCCGCCGAGGCACGCAACACCATCGGCCAGCACCCGGACGGTACCCCGAACGGCTTTCTCGCCGACGCCAGCTACTACCCGGTGACCGACCTGCTGCCGCCGCTGAGCCATGACACCCTGATGACCGCCGGGCGCATGGCCCTGGACTACAACAAGCAGCTGGGCATCACCGGCTGGATGGACCCACTGGCCAACGAACTGCCAGGGGCCGACGTCAACAACGATTCGCTGGGCGTGCTGCCAGTCTACAAGGCCCTTTCCGAGCGCGGCGAGCTGACCGCCCACGTCGCCGCCCTGCTGATGGCCGACTCCAAGGCGCGCCCTGCCGACCTGGACGAGCTGGACAAGGTGCGCCAGCAGTTTCTTGGCGTAGAAAACCTCACCCTGCCGGGCATCAAGGTGTTCGCCGACGGCGTTGCCGAGGCCCCGGCACAGACCGCGGCGATGCTCGAGCCTTACAAGAACTCCGGGCAGAACGGCGAACTGCTGCTGGACCCGAAACACTTCGGCGAGCTGGTCAGCGCCGCCGATGCCCGCGGCTGGCTGGTGCACGTGCACGCCATCGGCGACCGCGCCGTGCGCGAGGCGCTCAACGGTGTGGAGCAGGCTCGGCGCGAGCGCCACAGCGGCATCCCCCACTCCATCACCCATTTGCAGATGGTCAACCCGAAGGAATACGCCCGCTTCAAGGGCCTGGACGTGATCGCTTCGATGCAGCTGTACTGGGCCAGCGCCGACGAGAACAACCTCGACCTGGTCAAGCCGTATGTCGACGCCATGGCCTTCATGCATACCTTCCCGGCCCGGTCGCTGTTGAAGAACGGTGCGACCATCGCCGGGGCCAGCGATTGGCCGATCACCACGCCGGAGCCGTGGAAGGCGATCTACCAGGCGATCAGCCGCAAGGGCCCCAAGGGTGTGCTCAACGCCGAAGAGGCCATCGACCGCGAAACCATGTTCCAGGCCTACACCCTCAATGCCGCGCGGGCCATGCGCCTGGAACAGCAGGTCGGCTCGCTCAAGGTCGGCAAGCAGGCGGACATGATCGTCCTCGACCGCGACGTGCTCACCGTCGAGCCTGAAGCACTGCGTGACACCCAGGTGCTGCAGACCTGGTTTGCCGGCAAGCAGATCTACCAGCGCTGATCGCGTCCGGCCGTCCTACAGCGCTGGCCTTTTCGCGGGTAAACCCGCTCCCACGAGCACGACACAGGTCCCTGTGGGAGCGGGTTCACCCGCGAACGCCACACCCCGCTTCACGTACACAACAACAATAAATGGAAAGCCTCGAATGACCCCACGCACCCTCATCGCGGGCGGCCTGCTGGCCTGTGCCCCGCTCGCCCATGCCATCGACCTCGACGACGACTTCAGCCTCGAGGCCAAGGTCGGCATCTTCAGCGACTACCGCACCCGCGGCATCTCCCAGACCCAGAACGATCCGGCCCTTCAAGGCTCGCTGACCCTCGCCCACAGCAGCGGCCTGTACGCCGGGGTCTGGAGCTCCAACGTCGACTTCGGCTTCGGCAGCCGCACCCGCCAGGAGCTGGACTACTACGCCGGCTACTTCTGGCAGATCAGCGACGATGTCACCCTCGACACCTCGTACATCAAGTACGTCTACCCTCGCCAGGGCAACTTCAACTACGGCGAGTACCATGCCGAACTGCGTGCCTGGGGTGTGCTGCTGGGCGGCAACTACTCGGACGACTTCAATGGCGACCAGTCGATGCTCTACAGCTATGTCGGCTATGGCACCCTGCTGCCCCATGACATCGGCCTGGAAGTGCGCTATGGGCGCAACGACTACAAGGACCCGAGCTGGTTCGCCAACGACGGCAGCAGCCGCAACGCCTACCACGAATGGGAAGTGGAACTGAGCCGCACGATGCTGTCGCTGGACTGGTCGCTCAGCTACATCGACACCAACCTGTCCCAGGCAGAATGTGCCAGCTACCTGGGCTTCAAGGACGTCTGCTCGGCCACGCTGGTTGCCTCGGTCAGCAAAGGTTTCTGATCGATAGCACCTGGCGTGGCTATACCGCGAAAGGGCTGCACAGCAGCCCCAATCAAGCCTGATGTGGCTCACCTGGCGCCTTGAGCGAAAACCGACACACCGCCCCACCACGCAACATGCACTCCTGATGCACCGCCTCCCCCCCGCCCAAGGCCCCGATCAACGCCAGGTCCAGCTCGCACACCACCGGGTGGGCCTTGGCCAGGTGGTGGAACACGCAGTTGTGGGCCACGATCTCAGCCTCGCCGGACGAACGAAAGAACACCTGCGCCTCGTAGCCGGCATTGTTCATGTGCTCGACGATGCGCGCCTCGTCGACCACCTTCTGCTCCATGCCCTCGGCCATCTTGCGCCCCAGGTTGCGCATCAACGCCAACAGCGCGTCCTGGCCGATCAGCCCGGCGACTTCGTCGATCAGCAGGTTGGCCAGCAGCGGATACTGCCGTGGAAACAACTCCCGGGCGTGGTCGGTGAGCTGGTGCAGCTGCTCCGGGCGCCGCCCGGTAGGCCGGGTGGCGCCGCGTTGGACCAGGCCGTCACGCTCCAGCGCCGCCAGGTGCTGGCGCACCGCAGTGCGGGTGACCGCCAGGGCCTGCGACAGCTCGTCGATGCTCATGCCTCCAGGCTGGTAGAGCAACGCGTTGAGCAGGTCCTGCTGGGTACGGCCCAAGCCTTCGAGCATCGGGTTGCCTCCTTGTTCAGAACTTGTCCGGGAACTGCTTGACCAGCGCGCCGGCCAGGGCATCGGCCAAGGCCTGCATGTGCTGGCGCATCATCTGCCAGGTCTGCGCCTCGCCGGCATAGTCACCGGCGGCGAACTGGTCGATCTGCGACAGGTGATGCCCGCCGTGGGCGGTGAGCATCGACAGCAGGGTCTGCTCCGGCAGGTAGGGGTTGGCCTTGGCCAGGAAGGCAGACAACGCCTTGGCATTGGTTGACAGCTCGTTGATGGCCGTTTGCTTACCGGCCTTGTCCTTGGCCACGGTCGCATCGCTGTAGTGTTTCACGGCGCCCCAGTGCCCGGCCAGCAGCTTGAGCAACTGGTCGGCGGCGGACTGGCCGTACAGCGGGGCGATGCTGTTGGCGATGGTGGTGGCATTGCCCACCACCTGCTTGGCGGCGACCTCGGCTTGCTTGTGGTTACCCGCCTGGTTGGCCATGGCGTAGTTCCTGACCCAGAACACATGCTCGACCCAGAGGTCGCGCAGGGCCAGGCGCGTGGTCAGCGCGGCGGAGTCGGTGGTGGGAGAAGCAGCGGGGGCAGAAGTTTGGCTCCAGGCTGGCTGGGCGCACAGGGCCAGCAGCAGCAAGGCGGCGATCTTGAGATTCATGGCAGCACCCTCGGGTGGGATTGGACTGACAAGAATAATTTAAGCATCAAAATATGTTTTTATTAGGGCCAAGCGGGAATTCCGATCAATGGTCTTACCGACCTGCACGCTTTCCTCTGTAGGAGCGGGCTTGCCCCGCGATCGGCTGCGCAGCAGCCGCGAACCAGGCCACGTTGTGTCTGCCTGGCACATCGATGTGGCAGGTTTTATGGCTGCTGCGCAGCCTATCGCCGGCAAGCCGGCTCCCACAGGTGCGAAAACAGCGCAGGACTGGTGGGAGCCGGCTTGCCGGCGATTGGGCCGCCTCAGATCCTGAAGCTGCCCACCAGCTGCTTCAAACGCCCCGCCTGCTGGCTCAGGGCATCGCAATGGCGCAGGGTTTCGTTGAGGTTCTCCACCCCTTGCTGGTTGAGGCTGTTGATCTGGGTGATGTCCAGGTTCAGGCTCTCGACCACCGCGCTCTGCTCCTCGGTGGCGGTGGCCACCGACTGGTTC
>NZ_JBLUPW010000020.1:0-94526 GCF_048068175.1 Pseudomonas sp. NY15356
GTTAAGGCCCCATCGCCGGCAAGCCGGCTCCCACCTGTCCTGCGCTGCTGTAGTAGACACCGCGGAACCTGTGGGAGCCGGCTTGCCGGCGATGGGCTTGTGCCGCGATCAAAGGCGAAGCCCTTCGATGCAGGGCGGTCTAGAGCGAATCGTCGTTGCGCGGGGCCCCGCCACCTGGGCTGCCGGAATCATCCAGGTCGCCATTGTTGCCGGTGCCGGGCCCTGCCTCTCCGGGCTTGCCCTGGGCGGTGCCGTCGCCGCCGGTGTTGTCGGTGTCGTTGGCATCGGTGCCGGTACCTATACCCAGGCCATCGCCCGGTGTGCCGGAGCCCATTGGCCCCCCGTCACGGTCGATGGTGCCGGTGCCGGGTACCTGTTCGGTCGGGGTGCGCTGGGTGTTCGGCTCGTTCGCTGCCAGCGCCAGGGAGGCGCCGACGCCCAGGCTGAAGGCCAGGCCCAGGGAAAGGACACATGCGTGTTTCATCGGAAATCTCCCATCCAGGTGTCTTCTGCGTTCGAGTGTGCCTGGGTTTGCACGGTGCCGACGCCCTGACGGACGGAACAGGCCGCCCTTCAGCGGGCGAGCTGGGCAACCACTCGGTTGCGCCCGGCCTGCTTGGCCGTATACAGCACCTGGTCGGCACGGTTGAGCGCATCGGCCGGGGTTTCATCCCCTTGCGCGTCCCAGCGGGCGACCCCAAGCGAGAGGGTAATGGCACCCACCGGCTCGATCGGCGTGTCCTGCACGCCCTTGCGCAGGCGTTCGGCCACGGCTGTCGCCACTTCCAGGCTGGCCTTGGGCAACAGGATGAGGAACTCTTCGCCACCGGTTCGGCACAGCACATCGCCCTCACGGCAGCAGCGGCGCATCAATTCGGCCAGGCGCTTGAGCACCTGGTCGCCGATATCATGGCCGTGGCTGTCGTTGATCCGTTTGAAGTGGTCGATATCCAGGGCAACCACGCAAAAGCCGTGCGCCTCGGCCTCCATCAGCGCGAGGCTGAACTCCAGGCGCCGGCGGTTGCCCAGCCCCGTGAGCGGGTCGGTCTGGGCGTCGCGGTTGAGTCGGCCGATGCGTTCCTGCAGCAGGTTCAGGCCGAACAGCAGCGCTCGCTTGAGTTCGGCGGCCTCGAAGTACCAGGCTCGAACCTGGTGCAGGCGTTCCGCCGTACCGGCCCTGTCCAGTGTGCGTGCGGCGGCTGCTAGCTGGCGCAGCGGGCGGGTGATGGCCAGGGCCAGCAACCAGAGCACCAGCGAGCCCACCAGGGCCAAGGGCACGGAGATCCCGACCACATCGAGAATCAGCCGCCGCAGTGGTATCACGGTCTGGGCCAGTGGCTGCTGGGCGACGATGCCCCAGCCGGTGCTGGGCACCGTGGCGAAGCCTGCAAGCATCTCCACGCCATGGCTATTGGTCACTTGCTGCGTGCCGTTGCCCAGGGTGGCGATCCGATCGACCAGGGCGTTGCCGCTGACCACTGTGCCCACCCGCTGGGTGTCAGGGTGGTAGAGCAGGCGGCGGTTACGGTCGACCACGTAGAGATAGGCGCCATTCGTGTAGAAGTGCTTGTCGAGTAGGCTGTTGAGGATGTTGTGCTCGCGCAGGTACAAGCTGCCGCCGACATAGCCCAGGTACTGACCGTCGGCGCTGAAGATCGGCTGCGACAGCATCACCACCAGATTGTTGGCGGTTGAAAGGAAGGGCGTCGAGATCAGCGTCTTGCGCGCTTGCAGTGCCTGCACCGCGCCCGGAGTGTGCAGGCGGGTGCCCAGCACCTTGCGCAGGGGCGCAGGGGAAATGGCCCGGAGCACGCCTTGGGCGTCGACCAGGTACACCGAGTTGAAGGCATGGCTCTGGCGTAGCACACGTTCGGTCTCGGCTTGCGTCAGTTGCGCATCGCCCAGTTGCCGGGCCTGGACCGTAGCGCTGAAAGCCAGCTGCTGCAGGGCATTGCCAACGAACGTCTCGGTGATGGCCGCAAGCTTGGCGGCATACACTCTGTTGGCCTCCAGCGCATGATCGATCAGCAACTGGCGCTGCACACGATAGCTGGCGAAATAGCTGGTCAACAGCATCACCGTGGCGGTGAGCGCCGACAGGATGAGGATCAACGTGCGCAGATCCAGGCGCAGGCCTTTCTTGGCGTGTGGCAATCCTGACCTCAACAGCGGGAAAGAGTGACAACCTTACCTGTTCTGCACAGTGGTGGCCATGGGGCATCAGAAGCGGCAGCGCAGGGCGTTCACCGCTTGGTCTGTTCCAGTTCGAGCAGGTCCTGCTCGACCTGCTGCATGCGCTGTTCGGCCAGCGCCTGGGCTTTCTCATCGTTGGCACTTTCACGCATCAGGGCGGTGAGCTTTTCGCTCAACTGCCTGCCCTGTTCGGTTTCCTCCAGCGCCCTGGCCTTGGCGGGATCCTGGGTGGCGGTGACAATCAGGTCGAACTCGGCATCGTTGAAGTGCGTCTCGCTGTAGAGCTTGAACAGGTCCTGGCGTTGATCTTCGACGGTCAGGTGCTTGCGCACCACGGCCTGGATCTGTTCCTCGGACAGGCCGGGGTGCTTGGGTGCGAGCAGCGCGGCGATCTTGTCGATGTTGTGCTCGTAGGCCTCCTGCAGGGGCAGGTTGGCCAGGATCTTTTCTTCGCGGCTGGGCGCCTGGTCGCAAGCGGCAAGGGCTGCGAGCAGGAGCATCGGGAACAGGCGTCTGGGAGGGCGGGGCATCGATCGGGCCTTGGGTTGGTCTGGCGGTCAGTTTACTGAAGATCTCAGCGCCCGCCACCCAACGGGTATTCCACGGCCAGGCGTATCTGATCGGCATCCAGCTCCGCCTGGGCAGTATTGCCACGGTGGACGTCGTACCGTACCGAGAACGCCATGCCCTTGGCTGCGCCGTCCTGCACCAGGTACCGCGCTTCCAGGTCTCGCTCCCAATGCCTGCCGCCCTTGCCGTAGCCCAGGTAGGCGTAGCCGCCGGCCGGGTCGGTGTGGCTGCCATCGATATCGAACCCGCGCACATACAAGGCCGCCAGGTTCAAGCCGGGGATGCCGAAGGTTGCCATGTTCAGGTCATAGCGCGCTTGCCACGACTTCTCGTTGGGTGCGTTGAAATCGGACAGCTGCACGGCATTGCCCAGGTAGATCGCGCCGCGGGTGACATAGTCGAACGGTGTATCGCCATCGACCTGCTGCCAGCCGAGGCTGAACGTGTGCGGGCCGTGGGTATAGCGTGAGAGCAGGTTCCAGGTGGTGTTGTCGATACGCCCGGACAAGGTCTTGCCGGTATCGGTGGTACGGTACAGGTTCAGTTCCAGGCTCAGGCTGCTGTGTTCATCCAGGGCATGGCTGAGGGTACTGCCCAGGTAATGTTGACGCCAGGTATCCGCGTAACGCGAGGTATAGAGGCTGGCGTTAACGGCGCTGTTCGGGGCCCACACCATGCCTGCCAGGTCGAAGCTGTCGCCCTGGCGTGCGTTCGAGTAGTTCACCGCGAAACCCTGGTCATGGCTCGAGGCATTGCGGTCGGTGTTTTCGTTGAAATGGCCGGCCACCAGCTTGAGCGTGTCGATCTCGCTGCTGGTGAAGAACAGGCCCGTGGCAGTCTCGGGCAGCAGGCGGCTATCGGAGGAACTGAACACCGGTGTCTTCACCCGTTGCTCACCGTAGGACAGCACGGTGTCGGCCAGCCGCAGCTTGAGCGCCGCGCCGCCACGGCTGTAGTTGCCCTTGGGGTGGCCGTCGTTGTCCAAGGCCAGCAGGCGCGCCTTGCCGGCACGGCCGCCACCGCTGTCCAGTTGTACGCCGAGGTAGGCGTGGGCATCGACACCGACGCCCAGCACCCCTTGGGTGAACCCGGACTGGAAGGTCCCCATCAGGCCATAGGCCCATTCCTCGGCTTTGCCGCTGCGCTCGCTGCGTGGCTTGTAGGCATTGCGGGCTGCACCGTTACGGCCGCCATGGCGATAGTCGCGCTGGTCGAACACGGTGCGGTTGAGCAAGCTCCAGGTGCTGTCTTCGATAAAGCCGTCGGACTGCGCCTGGGCCGATTCCGACAAGGCCACGGGCGAGGCGCCGAGCAGCGGCAGCAGCAGGGCGACGCGCAGCGACTGCCGAGGCCCGGAATTGATGCAGGCATGCATGGGGCTGGGCTCCTGCCGCCTTAGAAGTACTTGAGCCAGGCGATGTCGCGGCGGCGGGCCTTGAGCCGGGCGAATGCGCGCACCGGCAGGAACAATGCGATGGCGAGCACAAGCGCGCCAAGCCAGACCGCCCCGATGCCCTCGAAGCCGAAATAGTCCCCCTGGTTCAGGCCCCACAGCGCGACGCTGGCCAGGTACAACAGCTTCAGCACGTAAAGGTGCAACAGGTAGAAGAACATGGGCGCTGCGCCGAACACTGCCAGCACCCCGATCCAGCGTGCCTGCCCGGCCCGTTCGAAGGCTCGCAGCAACAGCAGGCCCAGGCCCAGGGTCAGGGCCAGGAACAACAGCGACGGTGGGTACTTGGTGATGTTGAAGAAGCTCATCAGGGTCTGGGTCGCGGTCGGGTAGCCGCTCCATGGTGCCTCGCCATAGCCGTTGAACAGGCGCAGGGCGAAGAACCCCAGCAGCACGCCGATACCGAGCAGCAGCAGGCGATGCTGGCGAGCCCCGGCATCGCTGCCCCGGGCGAACCAGGGGCCCAGGGCATAGCCCAGCACGATCACGCCGATCCATGGCAATACCGGATAGGAGGTGCGCAGGCGCAGATGTTCGTTGAGCTCCAGCCAGCCTCGGTCATGCAGGATCGCCCAAGGAACATGCAGGGCCGAACCGGGTTCGAAGTGCAACCCATCGAGCAGGTTGTGCCCGGCGACAAGGGTGATACCGACAGCCAGCAGCGCCGGGCGGGGGAGCCAGACCAGCAGCGACAGGGCGATCATGCTGACACCGATGGCCCAGATCACCTGTAGGTAGATCACGGTCGGCGGCAGTTGGAAGGTCCAGGCGAAATTCACAAGAGTAAATTCCAGCGCCACCAGGAACAGGCCGCGCTTGAACAGGAAGGCCGATACATCGCCGCGGCCCTGGTGCTTTTCGCCATAGAGCCACGCCGAGAGGCCGGTCAGCAGAACGAAGACCGGTGCGCACAGGTGGGCCAGGGTACGGCTGATGAACAGGGTGGGTTCGGTGGCATCGATGCTCATCGGGTCGCTGACCTGGCGATGCAGGAAGAAGGTTTCACGGACGTGGTCCAGGAGCATGAACAGGATCACCAGGCCGCGCAGGGCATCGATGCTCTGCAGGCGCTGGGTGAGTTGGGTGGGGGTGGGGCAGGCGCTTGTCATGATTGGAGGCGGGCGGGTCTGTCGTTGAATTGAAATGTTATCTTATAACTTTTTAGGCGCGGCAGCACAGTGCTTTTTTCTTGGCTTGCGTGTGTAGAGGGGTGTAAGCAGGAAGGTAGAGGAGCCTGTGAGATCGAGCGCCGCCCGCGCGGCGTCTCACAGGCTCCGAAGGTATCGCGTCGAACCTCAGGGCGCCCCGAGTATTCCCACGACCTTGTCCCGAAGCTGGTCGATCCCGAACGGCTTGCCGATCATGTGCATCCCCTCTGGCACATTCAGCGTTTCGGCATAACCGCTGGCAAACAGCACCGGCAGCGTTGGACGCAGTTCACGGGCCTTGGCAGCCAGGTCCTCGCCGCGCATGTCCGGCAGGCCCACGTCGGTCATCAGCAATGCCAGGTCCCGGCTCCGATCCTCGAGCACTGCCAAGGCGGCAGCGGCACTGTCGGCCTCGATCGCGGTATAGCCCAAGTCGCCGAGCACTTCGACTATCAGCATGCGTACGATGTCGTCGTCTTCGACTACCAGTAGCTGCATTGTGTGGATCCTGTTCATGGGGTGGTCTTTATTGGGTGCCCCGGCGGGCAGCAGAAGTTCCCCAGCATAACGGGCCCTGCACATCGATGGAACGATTGGTGCAAGTAGCCTTCAAATACTGGCTAAGTGCCCTGCCAGAGCCGGTAAAGCTGGTTAGACTCGCTATGAACCGGTGGCGCAGCGGCCACCCACCCAATGGATACTTTTCGCGCGGGCGTTTTCAAATGATTCAAGCAGCCTCTATGGACCAGCAGAGCTTTCGCAAGCTCTTGCGCCGCAATGTCGGCTTGCCCCTTGGCGTAGGCCTGCTGGGGGCCGTGGCGTTTGTCGCGGTGATCAACTATTTGCTCTCGGCCATGCAATGGGTCGAGCACACCGATCGGGTGATCGGCAATGCCAACGAGACAGCCAAGCTTGCGATCGACATGGAAACAGGTATGCGCGGCTTCCTGATTTCCGGGGAGGAACGTTTCCTCGATCCCTACGAGGTGGCCAAGCCGCGGATCTTCAACAGCCTCCAGGCGCTGCGCTCGATGGTGATGGACAACCCGCAACAGGTTGAGCGCATCGACCGTTTGATCGCCTTGCAACGGGCCTGGAACGACTTCGGTGCCGAGATGATTGCCTTGCGCCGCAACCAGGGCGATTACCAGGTCGCCATCGCCGATGGCCGCGGCAAACGCCTGAGCGACGGGATCCGCAAGGAATACGACGACCTGATCGCCGCCGAACAGCAGCTGCGCATGGCCCGCAACGAAACCGTGAGTACCGTGACGGTGCTGCTCAGCAGCGCGTTCGTGCTGTTCATCGTGGCCCTGACAGCCCTGTTGGCCTATCTCGGCCGCCGCGACCTGCTCGCGCTGTCGGAGAGCTACGTGGCGAACCTGCAAGCCCAGCGACAGGCCACCGAACGCCTGGAACACCAAGCCTGGTTGCGCAACGGCCAGACCCAACTGGCGGAGCAGGTGCTTGGGCAACTGACCCTGCCCATGCTCGGCGACAACATCCTGCGCTTCTTCGCCGGGTACCTGGGCAGTGTGGTCGGCGCCTTCTATGTGCGCGACGAACAAGGGCAGCTGGTGCGTGTGGCCAGCTACGGCCTGGGCGCCGAGCAGCAAGCCCGCGGCGAGCGAGTGGCCAGCCATGACGGGTTGCTGGCGGAAGTGGTCCGCCAGGTCCGCCCGCTGCGCCTGGATGACCTGCCCGCCGATTACCTGCGCTTGAGTTCGGGCCTGGGCGATGGCCTGCCGCGCAGCGCGTTGCTGATGCCGACCAGTGATGACGGGCAGGTCAATGGTGTGCTCGAGCTGGGCTTTCTCAGACCGCTGCAGGAGCGTGATGCGGAGCTGTTGCAGCAGGTCGGCGGTAACCTGGGGATCTCCATCGAAAGCGCACGCAACCGCCAACGCCTTCAGGAAGTGCTGGCCGAGACCCAGCAGCTCAACGAAGAACTGCAGGTACAGCAGGAGGAGCTCAAGACCGCCAATGAGGAGCTTGAGGAGCAATCGCGTATCCTCAAGGAGTCCCAGGCGCATCTGGAGACCCAACAAGCGGAGCTGGAACAGACCAACGAGCAGTTGGCCGAGCGCACCGACGCCCTGGACCGCAAGAACGGCGAACTGAACTTGGCGCAGCTGGAACTGCAGGCTCGCGCAGAAGACCTGCAGCGCACCAACCGCTACAAATCCGAGTTCCTGGCCAACATGTCCCATGAACTGCGTACGCCGCTCAACAGCTCGCTGATCCTGGCCAAGCTTTTGGCGGAAAACGGCGAGGGCAACCTCAGCGATGAACAGGTGAAGTTCGCCGAGTCCATCTATTCGGCCGGCAACGACCTGCTCAACCTGATCAACGACATCCTCGATATCGCCAAGGTAGAGGCCGGCAAGCTCGATGTGCGCGCCCAGGTCACCCAGGTCGAGGGGCTGGTGGAGGGGGTGCGAGCCATGTTCGAGCCCTTGGCCCGGGACAAGGGCCTGGACTTTGCGGTGCAGGTCGAGCCGCAGGTGCCGGCGACCCTGTTCACCGACCGCCAACGCCTGGAGCAGATCCTCAAGAACCTGTTGTCCAATGCGATCAAGTTCACCGAGCATGGCCAGGTCAGCCTGACCATCGGCCACGAGGCCGGCCGGGGCGTGTGCTTCAGCGTGCGCGACAGCGGCATCGGCATTGCGGCCGACCAGCAACAGGCGATCTTCGAGGCGTTCCACCAGGTCGATGGCACCAGCAATCGACGCTACGGTGGTACCGGTCTGGGCTTGTCGATTTCCCGAGACCTGGCGCGCCTGCTGGGCGGGCAGATCACGGTGCAGAGCACGCCAGGGCAGGGCAGTACATTCAACCTGACCCTGCCTGAACAGTACGAAGGCGCACCGGCCGAGGCCCAGGTGCCGCAAGTTGCCAAACCGGTGGCCCAGGTTGCTGCGCCGGTGCCGCCGGCATCCCGGGGGCCAGCCTTCGCCGACGACCGCGAGCACGCGCCCTTTGCCAGCCGCTGCATCCTGGTGGTGGAGGACGAGCCGAACTTCGCCCGCATCCTCTTCGATCTGGCCCACGAGCTGGGCTACAGCTGCCTGGTGGCGCAAAGTGCGGACGAGGGCTACGAATTGGCCGCCCAGTACACGCCGGATGCCATCCTGCTGGACATGCGCCTGCCGGACCATTCGGGTCTGACGGTGCTGCAGCGGCTCAAGGAACAGGCCGCTACCCGGCACATCCCGGTGCATGTCATCTCGGTGGAGGATCGTGTAGAGGCCGCCATGCACCTGGGGGCCGTGGGGTATGCAGTCAAGCCCACCAGCCGTGAGGAGCTCAAGGCGGTGTTCAGCCGGCTGGAGGCCAAGCTGACCCAGAAGCTCAAGCACATCCTGTTGGTGGAGGACGATGACCTGCAGCGAGAAAGCATCGCCCGGCTGATCGGCGACGACGACATCGAGATCACTGCCGTGGCCTTGGCCCAGGACGCCCTGACGCTGTTGCGCGAGAACATCTACGACTGCATGATCATCGACCTGAAGCTGCCGGACATGCTTGGCGACGAGCTGCTCAAGCGCATGACCTGCGAACAGATCCGGGCCTTCCCGCCGGTGATCGTCTACACCGGGCGTAACCTCACACGCGAGGAAGAGGCCGAGCTTCGCAAGTACTCCCACTCGATCATCATCAAGGGGGCTCGCTCGCCGGAGCGACTGCTCGACGAAGTCACGCTGTTCCTGCACAAAGTCGAAGCGCAGCTGTCCCATGAACGCCAGCGCATGCTCAAGACCGCACGCAGCCGCGACAAGGTGTTCGAAGGGCGCAAGATCCTCCTGGTCGATGACGATGTGCGCAACATCTTCGCCTTGACCAGTGCCCTCGAGCACAAAGGTGCCATTGTCGAGATCGGCCGTAACGGGCGCGAAGCCATCGAACGGCTGGAACAGCACGAGGATATCGACCTGGTGTTGATGGACGTGATGATGCCAGAGATGGATGGCTACGAGGCGACACGGCTGATTCGCCAGCAACCCCGCTGGCGCAAACTGCCGATCATCGCCGTGACCGCCAAGGCCATGAAGGACGACCAGCAGCGCTGCCTGCAGGCCGGTGCCAACGATTACCTGGCCAAGCCGATCGAGCTGGAACGGCTGTTCTCACTGATCCGTGTCTGGCTGCCACAACTGGAGCGAATTTGACTAGCGAACGTAGTACCGACATCGAGATCCGGCTGTTGATCGAGGCGATCTACCTCAAGTACAGCTACGATTTCCGCGACTATTCCGGCGCTTCGATCAAGCGCCGGATCCTGCATGCCGTGCGGCAATTCGACTGCCCCACGATCTCGGCGTTGCAGGAGCGGGTGTTGCACGACCCGAGCATGTTCATGCAACTGCTGCAGTACCTGACGATCCCGGTCAGCGAGATGTTCCGCGACCCTGGGCACTTCCTCGCCTTGCGTAATGAAGTGGTGCCGCTGCTGCGCACCTGGCCGTCGCTCAAGGTGTGGATCGCGGGCTGCAGTACGGGCGAGGAGGTGTATTCCATGGCCATCCTGCTACGCGAGGAAGGGTTGCTCGAGCGCACCATCCTCTATGCCACCGACATCAACCCGTACTCGCTGGAAAAGGCCAAGCAAGGCATCTATGCGATGCACGACATGCAAGCCTATGCGGAAAACTACCGCCAGGCCGGTGGCCGCCGGGATTTCGCCGAGTACTACACCGCAGCCTACGGCAACGCCATCATGGACAGCAGCCTGCGCGACAACGTGACCTTCGCCGACCATAGCCTGGCCACCGACAGCGTGTTCTCCGAGACGCAACTGGTGTCCTGCCGCAACGTGCTGATCTATTTCAACAAGCAGTTGCAGGATCGCGCCCTGGGTCTGTTCCATGAATCGTTGTGTCACCGTGGCTTTCTGGTCCTGGGCAGCAAGGAATCGGTGGATTTTTCCGTCTACAGCGACCGATTCGAGGCACTGATGCGGCCCGAACGGATCTACCGTAAGTCATGAACGGTGTACAGGCGGTGGTCATCGGCGCCTCGGCGGGTGGCGTCGCGGCGTTGTTCGCGGTGCTTGGCGCACTGCCGGAGCGCTTTGCCATCCCGGTGTTATGTGTCCTGCACCTGCCTGACGACCGCCACAGCCAACTGGCCGAGGTGCTGCAGCGGCGGCTGCGTCGGCCGGTATGCGAGGCCTGCGACAAAGCGCGTATCGAGCCTGGGTGGATCTATGTGGCCGGGCCGGGCTACCACCTGTCGGTGGAGCGCGACCGCAGCCTGTCGTTGAGCCAGGAGGAGGCAGTGCATTTCTCTCGTCCGGCGATCGATTTCCTGTTCCAGTCGGCGGCCGATGCCTACGGCCCTGGCCTGCTCGGCGTGCTGCTCACCGGGGCCAACGAAGATGGCGCCCAGGGGCTGCTTCATATCAAGAACAGCGGAGGCCGGACCGTGGTCCAGGACCCCCGCGACGCACAGGTCGCACTGATGCCGGAGGCCGCACTGGCCCTGCACCGGCCCGACCATATCCTTTCCCTGAGTGGTATCGGGCAACTGCTCGCGACCCTGGAACCCAGCGCATGCTAAGCAATATCATCGCCAAACTGCTGATCGTCGACGACCTGCCGGAAAACCTGCTGGCCCTCCGTGCCCTGATCCAGGGTGAGGACCGTGAAGTGCACCAGGCCCAGTCTGCCGAACAGGCGCTGTCGCTGTTGCTCGAGCATGAATTCGCCCTGGCCATCCTCGATGTGCAGATGCCGGGCATGAACGGTTTCGAGCTGGCCGAACTGATGCGTGGCACCGAGAAGACCAAGAACATCCCGATTGTGTTCGTCAGCGCCGCAGCCCGTGAAATGAACTATGCCTTCAAAGGGTATGAGAGCGGTGCGGTGGATTTTCTGCACAAGCCGCTCGATACCCTGGCGGTCAAGAGCAAGGTCTCGGTGTTCGTCGACTTGTTCCGCCAGCGCAAGGCCTTGGGACGTCAATTGGAGGCCCTTGAGCACAGCCGCCAGGAGCAGGCGCAATTGCTGGCCGAGCTCGAGGTGGCGCGGGGTGAGCTCGAGCGCGCGGTACGCATGCGTGACGACTTCATGTCGATCGTCTCACACGAGGTGCGCACGCCACTCAATGGCCTGATCCTCGAGACCCAGCTGCGCAAGATGCACCTGGCCAAGGGCAACCTCGACGCCTTTACCCCGGATCGCCTGCAGGCCATGGTCGAGCGTGACGAGCGCCAGATCAACAGCCTGATCCGCCTGATCGAGGACATGCTCGATGTTTCGCGCATCCGCACCGGCAAGTTGTCGATACGGCCCAAGGCTTTCGACCTCGGTCAGTTGGTGCGGGGGCTGGTGGAGAACTTCACCGCTCAGGCCGCAGCCTTCGACACCCATATCGAACTGGAGCGCTGTGAGGCGTTACCGGGAGAGTGGGATGAATTTCGTATCGAGCAGGTGGTGGCGAATCTGCTGTCTAATGCGCTGCGCTATGGTGAACGGCGACCGGTGCGAGTTCGTGTGTTCGAGCAGGGTGGTAGGGCTTGGGTACAGGTCCAGGACCAGGGGATCGGCATCAGTGCCGCCAATCAGCAGCGGATCTTCCAACAGTTCGAACGGGTCGCGGCGCAGCAGGCCAGTGGGGGGCTGGGGTTGGGGCTGTATATTTCCGAGCAGATCGTCCAGGCCCATGGTGGGCATATCCGGGTCGACAGTGAGGAAGGCAAGGGTGCAACCTTCAGCCTGTGCCTGCCGTTGGCGGCTGCACGACTGCAAAGCGACCAGGCGCAGGCAACCTCTGCCTGAGCCTGGGGTCTGATGGCCAACCTATTGAATTCCAAGGCGAAGTCATGAGTGAAGATGCACAAGATGTGGTACTGGTCGTCGAGGATGAACCGGCGATTCGCATGATCCTGCGCGATTACCTCGCCGGGGAGGGCTACCACGTACTGGTGGCCGAGGACGGCGAGCAGGCGTTCGCCATCCTGGCGAGCAAGCCGCACCTGGACTTGATGGTCACGGACTTTCGCCTGCCAGGCGGGATCTCGGGGGTGGACATCGCCGAGCCGGCCGTCAAGTTGCGGCCTGACCTGAAGGTGATCTTCATCAGCGGGTATCCAGCTGAGATCCTTGAAAGCCAAAGCCCGATTGCGCGCACGGCACCCATTTTGGCCAAGCCGTTCGACCTGGACAGCCTGCGCGAACAGATCCAGAGGCTTTTACAGTAAAGCCTGCTTGTTCGCTTAAGCCGCTGCGGCGGACATCGTCTACAGGCTCAAGCGAGCTCCAGCCAGATCGGCGCGTGATCGGAAGGCTTCTCCATCGCGCGCAGTTCATAATCGACACCCGCCGCCTTGAGCCGTGGTACCAGCCCTTGGGAAGCCATGATCAGGTCGATCCGCAGCCCCCGCTTGGGCTCATCCTCGAACCCACGGCTGCGATAGTCGAACCAGCTGAAGCGGTCGGCCACTTCAGGATGCAGGTATCGGAAGCTGTCGACCAACCCCCAACCCTTGAGCCGCTCCAGCCATTCGCGCTCCTCCGGCAGGAAGCTGCATTTGCCGGTACGCAGCCAACGTTTGGCGTTGTCCGCGCCGATGCCGATGTCGCAGTCCTGGGGCGAGATGTTCATGTCGCCCATCACCAGCAGCGGCTGATCGCTGCGGAACTGGGCTTCCAGCAGACCTTGCAAGTCGCTGTAGAAGCGCTGCTTGGCCGGGAACTTGGTGGGATGGTCGCGGCTTTCGCCCTGCGGGAAGTAGCCATTCATGACGGTGATGGGCGTGCCGTGCGCGTCGGCGAAGGTGCCCCAGATGAAACGCCTCTGGGCATCTTCTTCGTCGTTGGCGAAGCCCTTGAACAGGTCCAGCGGTTCGCGCCGCGACAACAGGGCCACGCCGTAGTGGCCCTTCTGGCCATGGTAGTGCACGTGATAACCCAGGGCCTGGACATCAGCCAACGGGAACTGATCGTCGCTGACCTTGGTTTCCTGCAGGCCAATCACGTCCGGCTGGTGCTTTTCGATCAGCGCCGCCAGTTGGTGCGGGCGCGCGCGCAGGCCGTTGATGTTGAACGAGACGATCTTCATGAAAAGACAATCCTGACAAAAATTGGGATGCTATCCGACATCCGCCCCCGCTGCCAGCATGGCACCTTCCGGCCTGCGCTGCTAATGTACCGAAGACACGATGTATGGCACGGCGCTTGCTCCGCTACATCACGGTAATTTCAAAAGGATCTCGCAATGCCCGACGTCAACGCCGAGCCAGTTCGCATCTGCCAGCTGGATGACGGTTATCGTGGCGAGGTCCGCTCAGTGCTCTACCATGCCTACCGCCATGACCCTACTTTCGCCTATGTGCTCGAAGCCCAGCGGCCGGGCTACGAGCGACGCCTGCGGGCAATGTTGCGGGCCTGGGTAGGCCAGCATTTCCACTTGCAGCTGCCTGCCATTGGCTTGCTGATCGATGACCGCTTGGTCGGGGTGGCGCTGATCGTGCCGCCGACCCGGCGCCTGGGTGTGGTCGACAGTTGGGCATGGCGTCTGCGTATGGTCCTGGGTACGGGCGTAGGCTGTACCCGCCGTTATCTGGATTTTCAGGCTGCCTTGGCGACCTGCCTGCCCCAGGGCAAGGTGCATGTACTGTCGTTGCTCGGGGTGCAGCCGCAATTCCAGGGGCAGCGCTACGGCGAACAATTGTTACAAGCTGTGCATCAATGGTGCGCCGAAGCACCTGGTTGCGCAGGCGTGGTACTCAACACCGGAAATGCGCATTCCCTGGCGTTCTACCAGCGCCAGGGCTATCAGCAAGCGGGAGAAATCGCCGTCGGCCCTATTCGCGAACGGGTGTTTTTCCGCCCGCAGCCGGTCTCGCCAGGGCCGGACATTGCATGATCCGCTCGCCGAGCGGCACCCTGGAGGGCCGGCCTCTGGTAGCATGCGCCGCATGACGTATTCAGGAAGATTAAGCTGGGGCCTGATTCTTTGGGTCGCCAGTACCACCGTATGGGCGCAGAGCGAATTGCTGGTGCGGGTGAAACCGGCCAACAAGGCGCTCAAGAGCAATGTCGAAGGCTATATCGGCAGCCTCGGGAACCGTGACGAGGAGGCCTTGTTGCGGTTCAGCCGTGGGGCCCAGGAACAGGCGCGCAAGGCCGCCCAGGCCCTGGGCTTCTACCAGGCGCAGATCGATACCGAGGTCAAGCCGCCGAGTGCGCAGGGCAAGCCACCGCAACTGATCATCCACATCGAGCCGGGCGAGCCTGTGCACCTGCGCAATGTGACCGTGCGCATCGAGGGGCCGGCCAGCGAGCTCGCGGCGTTTCGCGTACCCGACAGCAAGGCCTTGCGCCCAGGCGAGCAGCTCAACCATGGCAGCTACGAGGATGCCAAGCGGCTGATCCAGAACCAGGCCTCGCGCTATGGGTTCTTCAGTGGCCACTTCACCCGCCAGCGTCTGGCAATCGACCCCCAGGCCGGTATCGCCGACATCGAACTCATCTACCAGAGCGGCCCGCGTTATCGCATGGGCGCAGTGACCTTCGGTGGCGATACGCCGCTGGACAACGACCTGTTGCAGCGCATGGTCTCTTTCAAACCCGGCACCCCCTACGATTCCGAGCTGATCGCCGAGCTCAACAACGACCTGCAATCGAGCGGCTACTTCGAAGGCGTGCGGGTCGATGCGGCGCCGACCGCCGCTGTCAACGAAGAGATCCCGGTGGATGTCCACCTGCAAACCCGCAAGCCACGCACCATGGGCCTTGGCCTGGGTTTTTCGACGGACGTCGGCCCGCGCGGCAAGGCCAACTGGACCCGCCACTGGGTCAACCCCCAGGGGCACAGCTATGGCTGGGAGACCGAACTGTCGGCTCCTCGGCAGAACGTCGGCCTGTGGTACGACATTCCCCTGGACCCGCCGCTGACCGACAAGCTGCGCTTTGCAGGCGGCTACCAGAACGAAGAGATCGCCGGCACCGATACCTTGAGCAAGCTGCTGACGGTCGGCCCGGAGTGGCACAGCAAGTTGCCCAGTGGCTGGCAGCGGGTGATTTCGCTCAAATACCAGCGCGAGGAGTACCGGCTGGGCGACGATTCGGGGCTGAGCAATCTGTTGATGCCGGGCGTAAGTTTCTCCTACCTGCGCAGCGATAATCGCATCGACCCGCACAATGGCTATCGCTTGCAGTTCGACTTGCAGGGGGCCAAGGACGGGTTGGTGTCGGACACCAACCTGTTGCATGGCAATGTGCTGCTCAAGGGCCTGACCACCCTGGGGCAGAACCATCGTGTGCTCGGGCGCGTACAGTTCGGCGGCAGTGCCACCAACGGCTACAAGCAGAATGTTCCGCCATCGTTGCGCTTCTTTGCCGGCGGCGACCAGAGCGTGCGCGGCTACGACTACCAGAGCCTGTCACCGAAGAACAGCGATGGCGACCGCATCGGCGGCCGCTACCTGGTGGCCGGGAGTGTCGAATACCAATATTCGGTGGCGGACAAGTGGCGGGTGGCGACATTCGTCGACCAGGGCAACTCGTTCAACTCGCTGGAACTGCCCAGCCTCAAGACCGGTGTCGGCATCGGCGTGCGTTGGGTTTCACCAGTCGGGCCACTGCGCCTGGACCTGGCCCATGCGTTGGACGACGACGGTGGTATCCGCTTGCACTTCTCCATGGGGCCTGAGCTGTGACGCGTGTGTTCAAACCCATTCTCCTGGCGTTGCTGGGTCTGTTGTTGCTGGCGGCCCTGGTGCTGGGCCTGCTCCTGGGGAGCGAGGCAGGCGGCCGTTGGGCCCTGGGGCGCGTCCCCGGGCTTGAGGTCACCCACTTCCAGGGTCGCCTGGGTGGTAGCTGGCAGGCCGAGCGACTGGTATGGGCCGACGGCGCAAGCCAAGTCCAGGTACAGGCTGTGCAGCTGGCGTGGTCGCCGCTGTGTCTGCTGCGCGCCACCTTGTGCCTGGAGCGGGTGCAGGCCGAGCAGGTCGACATGGTGTTCGCCCAGGACGAGGCACAGGCGGACGGCGGGCCGCTGCAACTGCCCAGCTTGAGGCTGCCCATCGCCATCGAACTGGGTGAGGTCAAGCTCGGGCGGTTGCGCCTGGATGGCAACGACCTGTTGGGCGATATGCAATTGGCGGCTCATTGGGCGGCCAACGGCCTGCGCATCGACACCCTGCGGCTGCAGCGCGACGACCTGCGCCTGGACCTGCAAGGTGATCTCAAGCCCGAAGCCGATTGGCCCCTGCAGGTGACCGGCACGCTGCAGCTGCCCGAGATGCAAGGCAAGCCCTGGCAACTGGCGTTGGCCATCGAGGGTGAGCTGCAGAAGTCGCTCGTCATCGATGCCACCAGCAGCGGTTACCTCGACGCCCGCCTGGAGGGCCGTCTGCAGGCCTTGGCCGAACATTTGCCGGCCACCCTGAGCATTCGCGCGGACGCCTTCAAGCCTGCGGCATCGTTGCCGGATACCGTGCAACTGAACCAGCTGCGGCTGGAGGCTAAGGGCGACCTGCTCAGCGGCTATCAACTGGCGGGTTCGGCCAGCCTGCCAGCCGAGCAAGGTCCCATCGGCCTGGCGCTGGGCGGCAGGGTTGATGCCAAGGGCGCTCGCCTCGATGCCCTGGACCTCAATGCCAGCGACACCCAGCGGGTCAAGCTGCAAGCCAGCGCTGACTGGCAGCAGGGGCTGACGGCCGATGCCCAGGTCGACTGGCTGGACTTCCCCTGGTTGCGCCTGTACCCCATGGAGCCGGCACCGCAGGTCACCCTCAAGCGTTTCAACGCCCAGGTGCACTACCGCGATGACAGCTACACGGGCGCCTTCAAGGGTGACCTCGATGGACCGGCAGGTGCCTTCAGCGTAGCCAGCCCGTTCGACGGTGACCTGACCCAGGTACGTTTGCCTGCGCTGGCGGTGAGCGCCGGGCAGGGCAGGGCTGCCGGCAGTGTGGCGATCCGCTTCGCCGATACCCTGGCCTGGGATGTCGACCTTCAATTGTCGGCGCTCGACCCGGCCTATTGGCTGGCGGAATTGCCAGGTACCCTGGCCGGGCCGTTGCGCAGCAAGGGCGAGCTGAAGAACGAGCGTCTGCAGCTGCAGGCGCAGCTCGACCTCAAGGGGCGCCTGCGCGGTCAACCGGCTGTGCTCAAGGTCGAGACCGAAGGGGCAGGGGAGAACTGGACCCTCGGCAGCCTGGCGGTGCAGCTGGGTGACAACCGTATCAACGGCAGCGCCAGCCTGCAGCAGCGCCTGGCCGGGCGAATCGACCTCGACCTGCCGCGTTTGGGGCAGCTCTGGCCCAGGTTACAAGGGCAGGCCAAGGGGCGCCTGGACCTGGCCGGTACCCTGGCTGCTCCGCAAGGCACGCTGACGCTGCAAGGCCAACAGCTGGGCCAGGCCGAAAACCGTATCCAGCGCCTGGGCCTGGACGCGCGCCTGGACAGTGCTCAACGCGGGCGGGTCACGCTCAAGGCCGGCAATATCCGCCTAGGCGAAACCGCATTGGGCAACCTGGACATCGACGGCAAGGGCGATATCCGCCAGCAAGCCGCCACCCTGGCCCTCGATGGGCCGCAGCTCAAGCTCGACCTGGCCGTGGACGGCCAGCTGGCCAAGGGCGATTGGCGGGGGCGCCTGGCCTCCGGGCGTATCCAGGCAGGCGGCCAGGACTGGCGCTTGCAGGCCCCGGCCAAGCTGCAGCGCTTGGCCAGCGGGCAACTGGACTTCGGCGCCCATTGCTGGCGCTCCGGTCAGGCGAGCCTGTGCGGCGAAGACCAACGTCTGGCGCCGGAGCCACGCCTGCGCTATCACCTCAAGCAGTTCCCGCTGGACAGCCTGGCGCAATGGTTGCCCAAGGACTTTGCCTGGCAGGGCCTGCTCAATGCCGACATCAACCTGGATATCCCCGCCGGCGGGCCCAAGGGCACCTTGCGGGTGGACGCGGGCGATGGGACGTTGCGTATTCGCGACAATGGCCGTTGGGTCGATTTCCCGTACCAGGTCCTGCGCCTGGACAGCACCCTTGCCCCGCGCCGTGTCGACACCCGCTTGGATTTTCGTGGCCAGCGCCTGGGCGAGCTGTCCCTGGTTACCCGGCTCGACCCGTTGGGCAAGGACAAACCGCTGAGCGGTGACTTCCGCCTGGCCGGCCTGGACCTGTCGATCGCCCGGCCATTCGTGCCGATGGTCGAGCGCCTGGCCGGCCAGCTCAATGGCAGCGGACGGTTGTCTGGCACGCTGCTGAGTCCTCAGGTCACAGGCAACCTGGCGTTGAGCGGCGGCGAAGTGAGTGGGGCCGAGCTGCCGGTCAGTCTCGAAGACCTCTCGTTGCAGGCGCTGATCGCCGGCGAGCAGGTACAGTTGCAGGGGAACTGGCAGAGTGGGCCGGCCGGCCGTGGTCGGCTCGAGGGCAACCTGACCTGGGGGCAGGCACTGGCAATGGACCTACGCTTGCGTGGCCAGCAATTGCCGGTGCATGTCGAACCTTACGCAGACCTGGAGGTTGCCCCTGACCTGAACATCCGCCTGGCCGATGAGCGACTGTCGATCGCCGGCAAGATGCAGGTGCCCAAGGGCAAGATCACCGTGCGCGAACTGCCGCCCTCGACCGTCAAGGTCTCCGATGACACGGTGATCGTCGGCGAGCAGACCGAAGAAGGCAAGCCGCCGCTGGCCATGGACATGGACATCGATGTCGAGGTAGGGCGTGACAAGCTGTCGTTCAAAGGCTTTGGCTTGACTGCCAACCTGCTCGGCCATGTGCATATCGGCAACAACATGGACACCCGCGGTGAGCTCAGCCTTGCCGAAGGACGTTATCGCAAATATGGCCAGAACCTGATCATCCGGCGGGCGCGCTTGTTGTTTGCCGGGCCCATCGACCAGCCGTACCTGGATATCGAAGCGATCCGTCGGGTCGATGACGTGATCGCGGGTATTCGCCTGAGCGGCAGCGCCGAGCAGCCGACCACCAAGGTGTTTTCCGAACCTGCCATGGGCCAGGAGCAGGCGTTGTCCTACCTGGTGTTGGGCAGGCCTTTGGCGACCAGCGGCGAGGACAACAATATGTTGGCCCAGGCAGCCCTGGGGCTGGGGTTGCTGGGCGGCGAGGAGCTGACCGGTGGGCTGGCCTCGAGCCTTGGCATCGAGGACTTCCAGTTGGGTTCCGAAGGGACGGGCAACAGCACCAGTGTGGTCGCCAGCGGCAACATCACCGAGCGGCTGAGCTTGCGCTATGGTGTCGGCGTGTTCGAGCCCGCCAACACCATCGCCTTGCGTTACAAACTGAGCAAGAAGGTCTACCTGGAGGCAGCCAGCGGCTTGGCCAGTTCGCTGGATATCTTCTACAGGCGGGACTTCTAGCGCTCAGCGAACGGTCGCTGCCTCAATGAACTCATTGGACGCCTCATCCCTCGTGGATGGGGCGTTCTGGCGCTGGGGCACGATGAGGTTGGTGTATTCCTCGATCAAGCGGTTGATCGCCTCGGGCGGTTCGCACGCCTGGAACTGCATGCGGATCTGTACTTCGTCCGGGTCGCGCTGGTCCCCGCGACGGCCATTGGCCCCGACGGTGACCTGGAAGCGGGCCGTGCCATTGTCATGGGTATCCTTGTGCGGGTCGCCCGCATCTATCCCGTTGACCCTGACCGAGAGGTCGACCTGCATGCGCTCCAGGGCCAGGCCTCGCGGCGACACCAGGGCGATCAATGGAATCTGCAAGGTATGCTGGCCGTCCATGGCGATCTCCACCATCTTGGCTTTCATAGGGGCCCCCAGTTGCTCGGGGTCGTAGTCGAAGAATTGGTCGAACAGCTTGATGTATTGCTGGGCGATCAACGTATTGGTGGCGGCTGCAGCTTCCTGCAAGCCGCGCGTGATGTCGGACAGATCGCTCGATGTCATGGGGGCTTGGCTGGTGGGGCGGGTATCCACGCAAAGTATTCCTCGATAGGTGCACGGACCCCCGCTCGGCGGCGGGGGCTGGGTGGTCGGGCAAGGCGTCGGAATCAGTTACCCGAGTTCGGTAGCTCCGGGGTTTCCTGTGGCAGGTCCGGTTTCTCGGGTGTGATGTCCTTGATCACGGTCGGTTTGGTGGCAGCATCGGTCAGGTAGTCCATGACCCGTTGCAGTGCTTCGGGTGGGTCCTGACGGCGCACCGTGGTATTGAAGGCATAGCGTGCACGGGTATCGCTTTTGCGGGTTTGTTCCGATTTATGGCTGGCACTGGCCTTCACGTTCAGCTTGAACGGACCCCAACCCAGCGAGGCTTCCGCTTCGCCATTGAATTCGGAGTTCGAGCGGGTTTCGGCCATCTGGCTGATGGTCAGCTCGAATTCGACACGGCCCTCTTCGATACAGATGTTGGGGTGCGTGATCGCCGCCATCAACGGGATCTGCATGGCTCGGCTGACCGTCCCCTGGTGCAGGCCTTGCTCGTCTACGAGGGTTTCGTCGTAGTTGAATTCGATGGCAACGGCCTTGCCATCCTTGATACAGACCTGCATGAGAAAGTCGGCATAGGATTGGCTGGCCGTGACTTGAGCGTCGATCATCGCCTGTAAAGGCGCTGCAATCATGCGATCCATGGGCAGTGCATTGATGACCGAGCCGATCAGGTTGTTATCGATGGACATTGGGTTTGTTCCTTATAGGGGCAGTGGGCTGTTGAGTTTCAACGGACATGGTTGTCCTGGCGGCGAATGTTGCCTATCTGGCGCAGGCTCAAACCGTATTTGTCCGCCAGGAGACTACGAGACAGGCCGTCGGCGCTTTCCTGCTGAATCTGCAGGTTGCGCAACTGGCGCAGGAAGTGATCCGGCTTGGGAATTTCCAGCGCAACCCCGGCAAAGCGCTTGATCAATGCTTGCAGCGCTTCGGCGGGGAGCACGTCGGCGAGTTTGGTGCGTTCGAGATGCTTGGGAATGTATTTCGGCCGCCCGCCATAGGCGCAGGTCAGGCGGTAGGCGTTTTCGATGCCGATGCATTCGATCAGTGATTGCAAAGAGTGGGGCAATTGGGAAATGTCGATGCGATTGAGGTCTGGCAATTCCATATGGGGTTCCCTCGAAAATGAGCAGGCGCCAGGTGTGATGTCTCTGGTGGCGCAGGCTGTCGGCGGTGTGCCGTCAGGGCGACCTGTCCGATCACCTGCGTCGATTCTCAGGCAGCACCTAGTCGACCTGCTAGGCGCCAAGCGGATCGCAGGATGTAGCCTCAGGCCCCGAGTATTTGCAGGCAGCGGTGGTTGCGCATGTAGGAGATGCCTTCAGTCCCGACCCGCAGGCCTTGAATGCCCGTTTCTTGCTGCGTCGCGAACTTCAAAGGGTGGTAGTACCCTCATAGGCAGGGGTACCCCTGTAGCAAGCCGACCATGCCCAAATAGGCCTTCGGTGCATGGGCCAGGGACTGCGGAACCGCACGCCAGTCGACTTCCAGGCATAGGGCACTGAAACGCTCGGCATCGCGCCGCCCGATGACCCGGGGGCTGAAGTCCTTGCGATAACGAACCCGAGCCGTGTCCAAAGGGGCTGCCTGGTCGGCCTCGGTCAGTGTCTGTCGGGCCAGGGCGGGCAGCTGGGCTTGCGGTATGGCCAGGTGCAGCTGGCCGGGGCGAGAATTGAAATAGCCGGCTCGGCGCATGTTCTGCCAGAGTTGCTGCCATTGGCTGGAGCCGGCGCGAGGTTCCAGCTCACGGGCGAGCCGGTGCAGTTGGTCGTTGGAAAGCGTCGTGGCGTCCAATGCCATGGCGGCAGGGGACGTCAGCAGGAGCAGGCAGTAGATCACGTGGACAGTACGCATCGGGTGGTCTCCGATCAGGGTGTGGGGGAGACTGGATGCTTTCAGGTGGGGAAAGGGGCAGGCAGCAGGAAACGCGACCGGTGACGTTGTATCATGGCCCCGGCTCGACGCGAGCTCTCTGTCCCTGATGCTGCAAGGAACCTTCGATGACACATGTGCAACGCCTGAAATATTCCATCCTGATCATACTGGTGGTGCTGGGCCTCATGCTGGGCCTGTCCTACCTGCAGAAACAGGGGACCATCAGCGAGCAGACCTTCCAATACATCGCCATTGCCATCGCGGTGGTCGTGGTGGTGATCAACGGTATCCTGCGCCGCAAGGTCGGGCCGAAGCCCTGAACCTGCCAGGCCGGCCAACCCTGGCCGGCCATGCCTTCAGCTCGACATGGGCTGCTCCAATACAGCTCGTGCTTCGGGGTTGAGGCTGTAGCATTTGTCGCTGCCCAGGCGGATCACGCCCTCGGCGCACAATCGCTTGAGCACCTCGCGCACGCTGAGGAACGACAACGGAATATCCAACTGCTCGAGTTGCGCATGAACGCCGCGCACGCCAATGCTGCGGCCGTCCCGGTCAGCCGCATGCAAGGCATCGATGACCTTCAGGCGGATCAGGCTGGTGCGCAGCCCAAAGGCCCGCAGCAATTCGCGAATCTGTTCGTTGCCGGCGCGTGCGGGGGTGCCGGGGATTGGCCCGGCACTGCTGGGGCCCGGGTTGCGGGCGCTCTGCAATGCAGGTTGTGGGTTGTACATGTGAATGCTCCTTTTCGTGGACTGTCCCGAAAACAAGGGTGCCTCATTGGGTATGACGAATGAGACGGACAAAACTGCAGCCCACGATGAAAAAATAATGTTCAGGTCCTGTTCATGACGATGCAGGGCCTTGGCCTGCGTAAAATTTCCAGTGTGCTGCTCGTCTGTACGGGATATCCCCAACTCCAGGAGTGTCCGTGCGTACATTTTCGCGTCCTATGACCCGTCTTGGCCTGGCAGCCGTATTGATTGCATCTGGCTTGGCAGCCCAGGCGCGGGAAGCCGCTGGCGAGGCCTCGGCACAGATCCGCCGTACCAGTTTCGGTGTTCCGCACATCCTGGCCGAAAACGAACGAGGTCTGGGCTATGGCATCGGCTATGCCTACGCCCAGGACAACCTGTGCCTGTTGGCCAATGAGGTCGTGACCGTCAACGGCGAGCGTTCCCGTTACTTCGGCGCCCAGGGCAGAACTGTGGAGCAGCGTGCGAACCTGGACAGTGACTTCTTCTTCGCCTGGCTCAATGCAGACTCTGCGGTCAAGGGTTTCCTTGAAGCCCAGCCAGCGCCGGTGCGCGACTTGCTGGAGGGCTATGTCCAGGGCTACAACCGCGCGCTGGTCGAGCGTCGGGCACAGGGCTTGCCTGCTGAGTGCGGCCAGGGGGACTGGTTGCGGCCGATCAGCAGCCTCGATCTGGTCAAGCTGACCCGTCGGCTCCTGGTTGAAGGCGGAGTTGGCCAATTCGCCGAGGCGCTGGTGGCGGCTGCTCCGCCTGAGCGGGCTGCGCGCCTGGGCAAGGAAGATTTCAGCCTGGCCCTGGGCCGTCAGGCGCAGTTCGCCATGGCCCGTGGCAGCAACGCGGTGGCGGTAGGGGCGCGACGGTCGGCCAACGGTGGTGGCTTGTTGCTGGCCAATCCGCATTTCCCCTGGGTGGGCGGCCTGCGGTTCTACCAGATGCAACTGACCATCCCAGGCCAGCTGGATGTCATGGGCGCCGCCTTGCCAGGCTTGCCGGTGGTCAATATCGGCTTCAACCGCCACCTGGCCTGGACCCATACGGTCGATACCTCGAAGCATTTCACGTTGTACAGGTTGCAGCTCGACCCGAAGGACCCGACACGCTACTTGCTCGATGGAAAATCCTTGCCACTGAGTCGCCAGACCTTGAGCGTCGCGGTCAAAGGTGAGGACGGCCAATTGCAGCAGGTCGAGCGACAGGTCTACGCCTCGACGTTCGGCCCTGTGGTGCGCTGGCCGGGCCGGCTGGATTGGGACAACCGGTTCGCCTACAGCCTGCGCGATGCCAACCTGGACAATATCCGGGTGCTGCAGCAGTGGTACGCCATCAACCATGCCGACAGCCTGGATGGCCTGAAGCGTACGGTGGCGCAGTTGCAGGGCATCCCTTGGGTCAATACCCTGGCGGTCGATGCAGGTGGCCAGGCGGCCTACCTGAACCAGTCCGTAGTGCCGCATGTGGACCAGGAGCTGCTCGCTCGCTGTAGCGACCCGTCGGCCGCCGGCCCGCTGGTGGTACTTGATGGCTCGCGCAGCGCATGTCAATGGAAGACCGACGCCCAGGCAGCCCAGCCGGGTATTTTCCCGGCGCGGCTACTGCCGAGCCTTGTGCGCGAAGACTTCGTGCAGAACTCCAACGACCCGGCCTGGATGGCCAACCCTGCGCAACCGCTGACCGGCTTTTCCCCGTTGGTCAGCCTCGAGGGCCAACCGCTGGGCCTGCGCAGCCGTTTTGCGCTGCAGCGGCTTCAGGGCAATGGCAAGCTGACGCTGGAAGACCTGCAGCGCATGGTGCTGGACGATGAGGTGTACGCAGCCAGCCTGGTGCTGCCGGACCTGCTGGCCTGGTGCAAGACCGCGCCCGCCGATGTCCAGGCGGTGTGTGCAAGCCTGGCAGCCTGGGACGGCAAGGCTGACCTGGCCAGTGGCATCGGCCTGTTGCATTTCGCCAATATCTTCGACGCGCTGGTGGCCCAATCAAACATATGGCGGGTGGCCTTCGACCCAGTCGATCCCCAGCACACCCCGCGCGGGCTTGCGGTGGAGCAGGCGGCGGTGCGCCAACGCGTACACGAGGCCGCATTGGCTTCCCTGGAGCGGGTAGGCAAGGCCGGGATTGCGAGCGACAGCCGCTGGGGGCAGGTGCAGCAGTCGGCCGATGGCACTCCGGTGCCAGGTGGCCCCCAGGAATTGGGCGTGTACAACGCCATGTACAGCGTGCCCGATGGGGCAGGCAAGCGTCTGGTGGTCAGCGGTACCAGCTACTTACAGTTGGTCAGTTTTAACGAGCAGGGGCCGCAAGCGTTCGGATTGCTAGCGTTCTCCCAGTCCAGCGAGGCGGAATCGGCCCATGCAAACGATCAGACCCGGGCGTTCGCGGCCAAGCAATTGGCTCCGATTCCCTTCACCGAGGCGCAGATCAAGGCTGACCCACAGTACCGTCGGTATGTGATCAGTGAGGCTGACAAGGGCATGGCAGTGGGCACCACCCGCTGATATAGGCTACGCCCCATCGCGGGACAAGCCCGCTCCCACACGATCCTGCAAAGCCTGGACCTTGTGATCGGCTTGGCACCTGTGGGGCGGGCTTGCTCGGGATGAAAGGTGCAGCAGCCTTGCCAGGGCGCCGAATCAGCGCAAGCCGAACGGCGCCAGCTGGAAGCCTTGCTCGTCGACCTGCAACGCCCAGCCTTGGCGATCCCAGTCCCCCAACACGATGCGCCGGGCAGGCTGGCCATCGACCGTCAGCTTGTGGATCGCTGGCCGGTGGGTATGGCCATGGATCAGAGTGCGAACACCGTGGGCCGCCATCACCTTGGGCACTTCTTCAGGCGTGACATCCACGATCTCTGTCGATTTCATGCGTGTTTGCGAGCGGCTTTCGCTACGCAGCTTGCGCGCCAGCTTCTGCCGGGTGGACAGCGGCAGGTGCCGCAGGATCCACAGGCTCAGCGGGTTGCGCAGGTAGCGGCGTAGTTTCATGTAGGCCAGGTCGCGGGTGCACAGGGTATCGCCATGCATCAGCAACACCGCCTCGCCACCGAGCTGTACCACGCAGGGGTCGTCCAGCAACGTGCAGCCCGCGGCTTCACAGAAGGCCTGGCCGATCAGGAAGTCGCGGTTGCCGTGCATCAAGTAGACCGCCGTACCGCTGTCGCTCAGCCGTCGCAGGGCCTGGCAGATCGACTGCTGGAAGGGCGTCATGGCGTCGTCGCCGATCCAGGCCTCGAAGAAGTCGCCGAGGATGTACAGCGCCTTGGCATGGCGGGCGCGGCCATCGAGCAGATCAAGAAACGCCCGGGTGATGTCCGGGCGTTCTTCTTGCAGGTGCAGATCGGAGATCAGCAGGATCACTCAATGATCTCGGCTTTCTCGATGATCACGTCGTCCTTCGGCACGTCCTGGTGGCCGGCCTTGGAACCGGTGGACACGCCTTTGATGGCATCGACCACTTCACGGCCTTCGATCACTTCGCCGAACACCGCGTAGCCCCAGCCCTGGACGTTCTTGCCGCTGTGGTTGAGGAAGTCGTTGTCGGCTACGTTGATGAAGAACTGCGCCGAAGCGGAGTGCGGCTCCATGGTGCGGGCCATGGCGATGCTGTATTTGGCATTCTTCAGGCCGTTGTCGGCTTCGTTCTGGATCGGCGCGCGGGTCGGTTTCTGCTTCATGCCGGCTTCGAAGCCACCGCCCTGGATCATGAAGTTGTTGATCACGCGGTGGAAGACGGTGCCGTCGTAGTGGCCGTCCTTGACGTATTGAATGAAGTTCTCGGTGGTTTTCGGTGCCTTTTCGGCGTCCAGTTGCAGGACGATGTCGCCGTGGTTGGTGCTCAGTTTGACTTTGGACATGCTGGAATTCGCTCTTTCAAGGCATTCGGGAATTAGGGTGCGCAGGGCGCGTACTTGTCACCTGACGCAGGATCGGGCGACCACGACACAAGGCACGCGGCGGCCATTTTGCCAGCTTGCGACAAATAGCTGCGATAAATCGCGCCTGTTTGTCCGAGCCCGGCTGTCAGCAGCTTGACTGCTTCGGCTATGATAGGCCCTTTGATTCAATCGGCCTACCCAGGCCGAACACCAGCATTCAAGGATCCTATGAGCAAGCCCACTGCCGACAACGCGCCCAACGCCGCTGCCAAAGGCGCTCCCGCCGTCCCTGCGAACTTCCTGCGGCCGATCGTCCAGGCCGACCTGGACTCGGGCAAGCACAGCAGCATCGTCACCCGCTTTCCGCCGGAGCCCAACGGCTACCTGCACATCGGCCATGCCAAGTCGATCTGCGTGAACTTCGGTCTGGCCAAGGAGTTCGGTGGTGTCTGCCACCTGCGTTTCGATGACACCAACCCGGCCAAGGAAGACCAGGAGTACATCGATGCCATCCAGCGTGACGTCAAGTGGCTGGGCTTCGAGTGGGCCGGCCCGGTGCGCTTCGCCTCGGACTACTTCGACCAGCTCCACGACTGGGCTGTCGAGCTGATCAAGTCGGGCAACGCCTACGTCTGCGACCTGACTCCCGAGCAGGCCAAGGAATACCGCGGCAGCCTGACCGAGCCAGGCAAGAACAGCCCGTTCCGCGAGCGCAGTGTCGAGGAGAACCTGGACCTGTTCGCACGTATGAAGGGCGGCGAGTTCAAGGATGGCGAGCGCGTGCTGCGCGCCAAGATCGACATGGCCTCGCCGAACATGAACCTGCGCGACCCGATCCTGTACCGCATCCGCCATGCCCACCACCACCAGACCGGTGACAAGTGGTGCATCTACCCGAACTACGACTTCACCCATGGCCAGTCGGACGCCATCGAGGGCATCACCCACTCGATCTGCACCCTGGAGTTCGAAAGCCATCGTCCGTTGTACGACTGGTTCCTCGACAGGCTGCCGGTGCCGGCGCGCCCGCGCCAGTACGAGTTCAGCCGCCTGAACCTGAACTACACCATCACCTCCAAGCGCAAGCTCAAGCAACTGGTGGACGAGAAGCACGTCGATGCCTGGGACGACCCGCGCATGTCGACCCTGTCGGGCTTCCGTCGCCGCGGCTACACGCCGGCCTCGATCCGCAACTTCTGCGAAATGATCGGCACCAACCGTTCCGACGGCGTGGTCGACATGTCGATGCTCGAGTTCAGCATCCGTGACGACCTCGACCGCACCGCGCCGCGTGCCATGTGCGTGCTGCGCCCGCTGAAGGTGGTCATCACCAACTACCCAGAGGGCCAGGTGGAGCAGCTCGAGCTGCCGCGTCATCCCAAGGAAGACATGGGCGTGCGCGTGCTGCCGTTTTCCCGCGAGCTGTACATCGACCGCGACGACTTCATGGAAGAGCCGCCGAAGGGCTACAAGCGCCTGGAGCCGGCCGGTGAGGTGCGCCTGCGTGGCAGCTACGTGATCCGTGCCGACGAAGCCATCAAGGACGCCGAAGGCAACATCGTCGAGCTGCGCTGCTCGTACGACCCCGACACCCTGGGCAAGAATCCCGAGGGCCGCAAGGTCAAGGGCGTGATCCACTGGGTGCCGGCCGAAGGCAGCGTCGAATGCGAAGTGCGCCTGTACGACCGCCTGTTCCGCTCGCCGAACCCGGAGAAGACCGAGGAGGGCGGCAGCTTCCTGGACAACATCAACCCGAATTCTCTGCAAGTGCTGACCGGCTGCCGCGCCGAGCCGTCGCTGGCCCAGGCCGCGCCTGAGGACCGCTTCCAGTTCGAGCGCGAAGGCTACTTCTGCGCCGACCTCAAGGACAGCCAACCGGGCCGTCCGGTGTTCAACCGCACCGTCACCCTGCGTGACTCCTGGGGCAGCTAAGGAATCGCCGTGCTTACCATCTACAACACCCTGAGCAAGACCAAGGAAGCCTTCAAGCCCCTGGATGGCAACAAGGTGCGTATGTACGTGTGCGGCATGACCGTATACGACTACTGCCACCTGGGCCATGGCCGCAGCATGGTGGCCTTCGACCTGATCACCCGTTGGCTGCGCAAGAGCGGCTACGAGCTGACCTATGTGCGCAACATCACCGACATCGACGACAAGATCATCAACCGCGCCAATGAAAACGGCGAGCGTTTCGATGAGCTGACCGCGCGCATGATCGATGCCATGCACGAGGACGAGCGCCGCCTGAACATCCTGCCGCCAGACCAGGAGCCGCGTGCCACCGACCACATCCCCGGCATGCACGCGATGATCCAGACCCTGATCGACAAGGGCTACGCCTACGCGCCGGGTAATGGCGACGTGTACTACCGGGTCGGTAAGTTCGTCGGCTACGGCAAGCTGTCGCGGCGCAAGATCGAAGACCTGCGCATCGGTGCGCGGATCGAAGTCGGTGAGGCCAAGCAGGACCCGCTGGACTTCGTCCTGTGGAAGGCCGCCAAGCCGGGCGAGCCGAGCTGGGAGTCGCCATGGGGGCCAGGCCGTCCGGGCTGGCACATCGAGTGCTCGGTGATGTCCACTTGCTGCCTGGGCGAGAGCTTCGACATCCATGGCGGCGGCAGCGACCTGGAGTTTCCGCACCATGAGAACGAGATCGCCCAGAGCGAGGCGGCTACCGGCAAACCGTACGCCAATGCCTGGATGCACTGCGGCATGATCCGGATCAACGGCGAGAAGATGTCCAAATCGTTGAACAACTTCTTCACCATCCGCGACGTACTCGATAAGTACCACCCGGAGGTGGTGCGCTACCTGCTGGTGGCCAGCCACTACCGTAGCGCCATCAACTATTCCGAAGACAGCCTGCGCGAGTCCAAGGGGGCCCTGGAGCGCTTCTACCATGCGCTGCGTGGGCTGCCGCGGGTGGCCGCCAAGGGTGGCGAGGAATTCGTCGAGCGCTTCAGCGTTGCCATGAACGATGACTTCGGTACGCCCGAAGCCTGTGCGGTGCTGTTCGACCTGGTGCGCGAGATCAACCGCCTGCGCGATGTCGACCCACAGGCCGCCGCAGGCCTGGCAGGCCGCCTGCGCGAACTGGGCGATGTGCTGGGTGTGCTGCAGCTGGAGGCCGATGACTTCCTGCGTGCCGGTGCCGAAGGTAAGGTCGATGCGGCCGAAGTAGAAGCACTGATCCAGGCGCGCCTGCAGGCGCGTGCGGACAAGAACTGGGCCGAGTCCGATCGTATCCGCGACCAGCTGACCGCCATGGGCGTGGTGCTCGAAGACGGCAAGGGCGGGACCACCTGGCGCTTGGCTGACTGATCCATCGAGTAGGGCTGCTTTGCAGCCCAATCGCGGGGCAAGCCCGCTCCTACAGGTTGTTTACCGATCCCAAGGGTGATGGAGAATCTGTGGGAGCGGGCTTGTCCCGCGATTGGGCCGCAATGCGGCCCCATTCGTTACTTGGGTAGACCACCTGTAGGGCAATGCAGCACCAGCTTCGCCCCACCCAGCTCGCTGGCCCCCACCTCCAGCCGGAACCCATGCAGGTCGACGATCGCCGCGACGATCGACAAGCCCAACCCGAACCCTGGGTGACGATGACCTTCCTCGCTGCGATAGAAGCGCTTCAAAACCGCTGCGCGCTCATCCTCGGGAATGCCCGGCCCGCTGTCCTCGATGGCGATATGCACGCCGGTGGCATCATGGCTGGCGTGGATGCGTACCTGCCCGCCGTCGGGGGTGAATTTGATGCCATTGCCTACCAGGTTCGCCAGTGCCTCGAACAACAGTTCCCGGTCGCCATGCAGGGGCGGTAGCTGCTCCGGTTGCACGAGCGCCAGACGAATGCCGCCATCCTCGGCCAGGGGTAGGTAGAAGTCGTGCAGCTCCACCAGCAAGGCGTGTGGGTCCAGTTCGACGAAGCCCGCGCGTCGCTGGCGATCTTCCAGCTCGCTGATGCGCAGCAGGCCACGGAAGCGCGCCATCAGTGTATCGGTTTCGCCGATTGCCTGGTCCAGGGCCTGCGCCTCGGGAGCGTGGTCGCCGCTTTGCTGGCGGATCCGATACAACTGGGCCCGTAGGCGGGTCAGCGGTGTGCGCAGATCGTGGGCGATGTTGTCGCAGACGCCCTTGACCTCGTGCATCAACCGTTCGATGCGATCGAGCATGGCATTGACGATGGCTGCCAGCATGTCCAGCTCGTCACGCCGGGCCGACAGGGGTAGGCGATGGGTGAGATCGCCGGCGACGATCAGCTCGGCCTGGGCCTGGATCGCGCGGATGCGCTTGAGTGGCCTGCGGCGTAGCAGGTACCAGCCGGCGAAGCCGGGGATCAGGGTCAGGGAAATGCCCCAGAGCAGGGCATGGAGGATGATCCGGGTGACCACGAACAAGGAGCCGTTGTCACGCACCAGCACCAGCCAGCGTCCGTCCTTGACCTGGATCGCCACCGCATCGCAGCTGTCGCGGGGTACGTGTGGGTCGTCGGCGTCCAGGCAGCGCTTGAGCTCATGGACTTGGCCGTCCAGGCCGAGCTCTGGCGGAATGGCGCGGATCCGGCCGCTGATCGGGTTGAGCTGGGCATCGAACAGGCCGTAGGCATCGAAGCTGCGCTCCTCGAAGGCCTGGCTTGCGATCAAGGCATCGTCCAGCTGCTTACCGGTCATATGGGCGAATAGATGCTGGCGCTGCAGCATGGAATGGCGGGTGAGCTTGTTCAGGTAGCTGGACACTTCGAAGTACAGCACCCCCATGAGGATGCTGCTCCAGGCCACGAACAGAAAGCTGTACAGTGCCAGCAGGCGGCTGGTCGAAGAACTCCAGCCCTTAGACGGGTTCGGCAATGGCATAGCCGGAGCCCCGCACGGTACGGATGAGCGGGCTCTGGCCGGGCGGGTCGATCTTCTTGCGCAGGCGGCCGATGTGCACATCGATCAGGTTGGTGCCCGGGTCGAAGTGATAGCCCCAGACTTCCTCGAAGATCATCATCCGGGTGATCACCTGGCCGGCATGGCGCATCAGGTACTCCAGCAACTTGTACTCGGTGGGCAGCAGGTTGAGGGTCTGCTCGCCACGGCGGGCCTCGTGGCTGATCAGGTCCAGCTCCAGGTCGGCTACCTGCAGCCGGGTCTGGGTCATGGGCACGCTGTTGCGACGCAGCAGCACCTCGACCCGGGCGGCCATCTCGTCGGAGGCGAAGGGCTTGGTCAGGTAGTCGTCACCCCCGGCACGCAGGCCCCGCACCCGCTCGTCGACATCGGACAGCGCGCTGATCATCAGGATCGGGGTGGCGATCTTCAGGTTGCGCAAGGTGGTGACGATGGTCAGGCCATCGACCTCCGGCAGCATACGGTCCAGGGTGATCAGGTCATAGCCACCGCCGATGGCCTTGGACAGGCCCTCGCGGCCATTGTCGGCCCAGTCCACCTCCAGGCCATGGCTGGACAGTTCGGCGACGATCTCCTGGGCGGTAACGGCGTCGTCTTCGATGGTCAGTACGCGGGGCATGCTAGTACCTGGGCAGCGATTGGAGACTCGATTGTGCCAAAGAATAGACAACGGCGGATTTAAGAAAAATTCATCTGGTGCCCAGAACTCGATCGCCAAACGAAAACGGGGCATGCCATGGCTGGCATGCCCCGCGTTTCAGAGCAGGCCGAAGCCTCAGGCGACCTTGACGATCCAGCCTGCTGGCGCTTCGACGTCACCGCTCTGGATACCGGTCAGCTCGTTGTAGAGCTTCTGGGTAACCGGGCCGACTTTTTCCAGGTCATGGAACACGTGCAGCTTGCCGTTGTACTCGATACCACCGATCGGCGTGATCACCGCGGCAGTACCGCAGGCACCGGCTTCGATGAAGCGGTCGAGCTTGTTGATCTCGACGTCGCCCTCGACCACTTTCAAGCCCAGGCGCGAGGCAGCCAGTTCCATCAGCGACAGGCGGGTGATACCTGGCAGCACGGAGGCCGACTTCGGCGTGACGAACTCGTTGTCTTTGGTGATGCCGAAGAAGTTGGCCGAGCCGACTTCCTCGATCTTGCTGTGGGTCAGCGGGTCCAGGTAGATGGCGTCGGCGAAGTTGTTCTTCTTGGCCTCGGCGCCTGGCATCAGGCTGGCTGCGTAGTTGCCACCGACCTTGGCTGCGCCGGTGCCTTGCGGGGCCGCGCGGTCGTAGCTGGAGATCACGAAGTTGTGCGGCTTCATGCCACCTTTGAAGTACGAGCCGACCGGGATGGCGAAGATCGAGAAGATGAACTCGGGGGCGGTGCGCACGCCGATGTTGTCGCCGGTGCCGATCACGAACGGGCGCAGGTACAGGGCACCCTTGCCGTGCGGCGGCACGAAGCGCTCGTTGGCCTTGACCACTTGCTTGCAGGCCTCGATGAACACGTCGGTCGGCACCTGCGGCATCAGCAGGCGGGCGCAGCTGCGCTGCATGCGGGCGGCGTTCTGGTCGGGGCGGAACAGGTTGATCGAACCGTCCTTGCAACGATAGGCCTTCAGGCCTTCGAAGCATTGCTGGCCATAGTGCAGGGCGGTGGAGCCTTCACTGATGTGCAGCACATTGTCTTCGGTCAGGGTGCCTTTGTCCCACTCGCCGTTGCGCCATACGGACAGGTAGCGCTTGTCGGTCTTGATATAGTCGAAGCCCAGCTTGTCCCAGTTAATGCTCTCGTTACTCATGACACCCTCTTGTATTGCCTAGGGCCTGATCGCTCAGGCTGCTTTTATATGCGCACCTCGCCACGATAATACATCCGCCGCGGATCGGAAACGTCCAGTCATGAATTGACGCCAGGTTGTATCGGCTTGGATCTGCAACGCGTTACGCAAAGGGCATGAAAGGTTTCATCAAGGTTCACCTGCAAAGTTGGCCCACTCCCTGCTATATCCCAGCCAGCGAATATTGATCGAATGGTCAGGCCAACGTCGCTGCATGGCGTTGTGCGCGACCTTTCCGATGGCCGTGAGGCCCGGTACAGCAAGGGCTACAGGATGTCGTTGGCAGAGCAGGTCGAACAGAACGGGCAGGAGACAGGCTGGCGTGCGCAGTTGCAATTGCGCTTCATCCAGCGTCAGGGCATGACCTGCCTTGGTGCGCGGCGGCACGTCGGTCCTCTTTTGGTGCAGCGCCCGTTTCACCCCGAAGGCGCGCCGTGCCATGTCTATGTGTTGCATCCGCCTGGCGGCATCGTCGCCGGTGACCGGCTAGCACTGGATGTTCACCTCGAACCGGGCAGCCACGCGCTGTTGACCATGCCGGGGGCGAGCAAGTTCTACCGCAGCATCGGCCCGACCGCGCAGCTCGTGCAGCGTTTCCACCTGGCCGCCGGCAGCACCCTGGAATGGCTGCCTCAGGACAGCATCTTCTTCGACGGGGCCAGGGCCCGCCTCGATAGTCGCTTCACCCTCGAACCCGGCGCCCGGTTGCTGGCCTGGGAGACCCTGTGCCTGGGCCGACCGGTGATGGGCGAGCGTTTCGCGCAGGGAGCCCTGGACAGTCGCCTGCATATCGAAATGCCAGACGACATCGGCCTGCACGAGCGGCTGCGTATCGAAGACGGTCGGCTGGAGAAGCTGGGCGGTCATCCCTTGGTCGCCACTTTCTGCGCCGCGCCTGCAACTGGCGCTGTGCTGGAGAAGGCCAGGCAAGTGCTCGAAGGCCTGGGCAATCCGGCCGGCGCGACCTTGCTTGGGCAGCTACTGGTGATTCGCGTGCTCGACCACGACAACCAACACCTGCAACACACCCTGCAGCGCCTCTGGCACATGCTGCGTCCGGCCGTCCTTGGCCTGGCGCCGTGCCCGCCGCGCATCTGGGCCACCTGAGAGAGACGCCATGGAGCTGACCCCGAGAGAGAAAGACAAACTGCTGCTGTTCACCGCCGCGCTGTTGGCCGAGCGGCGCCTGGCACGTGGTTTGCGGCTCAACTACCCCGAGGCGGTAGCGCTGATCAGCGCCGCAGTGCTGGAGGGTGCGCGCGATGGGCGCAGTGTGGCCGAGCTGATGAGCCTGGGCCGTGAGGTGCTGCAGCGAGAACAGGTCATGGAGGGCGTGCCTGAGATGCTGCATGACGTGCAGGTCGAGGCGACCTTTCCCGACGGCACCAAGCTGGTGACCGTGCATGACCCCATCGTCTAAGGAGCCGAGCATGATTCCCGGAGAAGTCCAGGTCGTAGAGGGCGACATCGAGCTCAATGTCGGCCGCGAAACCCTCAGCCTCAGCGTGGCCAACCATGGCGACCGGCCGGTGCAGGTCGGCTCGCATTACCACTTTCATGAAGTCAACCCGTGCCTGGTCTTCGAGCGTGCGGCGGCACTCGGGTTTCGCCTCGACATCCCCGCTGGCACCGCGGTGCGCTTCGAGCCAGGGCAGGCGCGGACCGTGCAACTGGTGGCCTATGCCGGCAAGCGCGAGGTCTTCGGCTTCCAAAGCAAGGTGATGGGCGCATTGGAGGGCAGGGCATGAGCCGTATTTCCCGGCAAGCCTATGCCGACATGTTCGGCCCTACCGTGGGCGATCGCGTGCGCCTGGCCGATACCGCCTTGTGGGTCGAAGTGGAAAAGGACTTCACGATCTACGGCGAGGAGGTCAAGTTCGGCGGCGGCAAGGTCATCCGCGACGGCATGGGGCAAGGTCAGATGCTCGCCGCCGAAGCCATGGACCTGGTGCTCACCAATGCCCTGATTATCGACCACTGGGGCATCGTCAAGGCCGACATCGGCGTCCGGAGCGGGCGTATTGCCGCCATCGGCAAAGCGGGCAACCCCGACGTGCAGCCCGGTGTCACCGTGCCGATTGGCCCGGGCACGGAAGTGATCGCCGCCGAGAGCAAGATCGTCACCGCAGGCGGCATCGACTCGCATATCCATTTCATCTGCCCGCAGCAGGTGGAGGAAGCATTGACCAGCGGCGTCACCACCTTCATCGGCGGCGGTACCGGGCCGGCCACGGGCACCAATGCCACCACCTGCACCCCCGGGCCCTGGTACCTGGCGCGCATGCTCCAGGCCGCCGACAGCCTGCCGATCAACATCGGCCTGCTGGGCAAGGGCAACGCTTCACGCCCCGAAGCGCTGCGCGAACAGATCGCCGCCGGCGCGGTGGGCCTGAAGCTGCATGAGGACTGGGGCTCCACGCCCGCCGCTATCGATTGCTGCCTGGGCGTGGCCGAGGAGCTGGATATCCAGGTGGCGATCCATACCGACACCCTCAACGAGTCCGGCTGCATCGAAGACACCCTGGCGGCCATCGGCGATCGCACCATCCATACCTTCCACACCGAAGGCGCCGGCGGTGGCCATGCGCCGGACATCATCCGCGCGGCGGGGCAGGCCAACGTGCTGCCGTCGTCCACCAACCCGACCTTGCCCTATACGGTCAACACCGTGGACGAGCACCTGGACATGCTGATGGTCTGCCATCACCTGGACCCGAGCATCGCCGAAGACGTGGCCTTCGCCGAATCGCGCATTCGCCGCGAAACCATCGCCGCAGAGGACATCCTCCACGACCTGGGCGCCTTCGCCATGACCTCGTCCGACTCCCAGGCCATGGGCCGGGTCGGCGAGGTGGTGCTGCGCACCTGGCAGGTGGCCCACCAGATGAAGCTACGCCGCGGGCCCCTGGCACCGGACAGCGGCTACAGCGACAACTTCAGGGTCAAGCGCTACATCGCCAAGTACACCATCAACCCGGCTCGGACCCACGGCATCGCCCATGAAGTGGGCTCGGTGGAAGTGGGCAAGCTGGCGGACCTTGTGCTGTGGTCGCCAGCGTTCTTCGCGGTCAAGCCGGCCCTGGTCATCAAGGGCGGGATGATCGCCACGGCGCCGATGGGGGACATCAACGGTTCGATCCCGACCCCGCAGCCGGTGCATTACCGGCCCATGTTCGGTGCCCTGGGCGCAGCGCGGCATGCCACGCGCATGACCTTCCTGCCACAGCTGGCGATGGACCGTGGGCTGGCCGACGAGCTGGGCCTGTGCAGCCTGATCGGCGTGGCCCACGGCTGCCGGCGGGTGCGCAAGGCCGACATGGTCCACAACAGCCTGCAACCGCACATCGAAGTCGATGCCCAGACCTATCAGGTACGGGCCGATGGTGAACTGCTGGTATGTGAGCCGGCCCGCGAGCTGCCACTGGCCCAACGTTATTTCCTGTTCTGAAGGAGTGCCCATGATTGTCCTGACCCGCCGGATCGCCGAAGCCGACACGGTGACCGGCACCGTAACCCTGGATGTGGACCGGCGCATCAAGAGCCGTTTGCGCGTAACCCTGGACGATGGGCGCGAAGCCGGGCTGATGCTCGAGCGCGGCCACCTGGTGCGTGGCGGCGAACTGCTCGCCGATGCTCAAGGTTCGCAGGTGGTGAGGGTCGTGGCGGCCCCCGAGCAGGTATCCACGGTGCGTTGCGTCGACCCGTTGCTGCTGGCCCGTGCTGCGTATCACCTGGGCAATCGCCACGTGCCGCTGCAGATCGAGCCGGGCCTGTTGCGCTACCAGCACGACCCGGTGCTGGACGACATGCTGTACGGCCTGGGCCTGGCCGTGATCACTGAAGAGGCGCCGTTCGAACCTGAAGCGGGCGCCTACCAAAGTACTCCCCATACCCACGGGCATCGTTTCGTGCGCTTGCCTGCCCATTCCTGACCTCAAGGCGTTTTCAATGAAAAAGATTTTCACCCTGGTTCTTCTGCTGGTGGCGCTACCGGCGGTCGCCCACCCAGGCCATGACGGCAATCCCCTGCAAGATGGCCTGCTGCATCCGCTGACCGGTCTCGATCACCTGCTCATGCTACTGGGCACCGGCGTACTGGCGGCCTTGACCCGGCGCAGCCTGAGCTTGCCGCTGGCCACCCTGGCGGCGATGTTCACGGGCGCTGTGTGCGGGCATTTCTTCGGTGATGTGGTGGGCATGGAGACGATGATCGCCGTGTCCCTGTTGGTGGCCGCCGGCGCCGTGTTGCTGCCCAGCCGCCAGTTGATGTTGGCGCTCGCCATGCCGTTGTTCGCCCTGTTCCATGGCTGGGCCCATGGCGTGGAAGCGACGCCAAGCGCTTTCTGGCTGTTCAGTGCCGGCTTCGTCACGGTCAGCGGCTTGCTGTTGCTGGCAGGTTTCGCGGTGGGGTGCCTGTTGCGCCGCCATCAACGGCTGCAGAAAGCGTTCGGTGGCGGCCTGCTGGCTGGTGCGGCCTTGGTGCTGGCCGGCTGATGAAGAACGATATGGCGCTGTTGCGCCTGCTGCAACTGGCGAGCCCCGGCCTGCCGGTGGGCGGCTTCACCTATTCCCAAGGCCTGGAATGGGCTGTGGAGGCCGGCTGGGTGCACGATGTCGCGAGCTTCGCCGCTTGGCAACGCGAGCAGTTGCACGACACCCTCGGTTTTCTCGATTGGCCGGTGCTGGCGCGGCTCTACCAGGCTTGCCTGGACGATGATGCCGAATGCTTCGACCACTGGAGCCGCTTCCTGCTGGCCAATCGGGAAACCGCCGAGCTGCGGCTGGAAGAGCAGCAGCGTGGCAGCGCGTTGGCGCGCATGCTCGACGGTTGGCAACTGGGCCAGGCACCGGCCTGGCGTGCAGGCCTTGAGCGCTGTCAGTTGGGCGGCATGGCCTGGCTTGGCGCGCATTGGTCGATCCCACTGCGCCAGTTGGCCCTGGGCCATGGCTATGCCTGGCTGGAAGGGGCGGTGATGGCGGGCGTCAAGCTGGTGCCGTTCGGCCAGCAAGCCGCCCAGACGCTCCTGCGAGACCTGGGCGAGGCGCTACCTGCCGTACTCGAAGACGCCCTGGCCCTTGATGACGAGCAGCTCGGCGGCGGCCTGCCGCTGCTGGCGATCGCCTCGTCACGCCACGAAACCCAATACACCCGTTTGTTCCGATCCTGAGGACTGCCTTGATGCAACATTACCAACAACCCCTGCGTGTCGGTGTCGGCGGCCCCGTCGGCTCCGGCAAGACTGCACTGCTCGAAGCCCTGTGCAAGGCCATGCGCGATCGCTACCAGATCGCCGTGGTGACCAACGACATCTACACCAAGGAGGACCAGCGCATCCTCACCGAGGCCGGCGCCCTGGAGCCCGAGCGCATCGTCGGTGTGGAGACCGGCGGCTGCCCGCATACCGCCATTCGCGAAGATGCCTCGATGAACCTCGCTGCCGTGGAAGCGCTGGCGCGCAAATTCGGCAACCTCGAGGTGATCTTCGTGGAGAGCGGCGGCGACAACCTGAGTGCGACGTTCAGCCCGGAGCTGGCAGACCTGACCATCTATGTGATCGATGTGGCCGAGGGCGAGAAGATCCCGCGCAAGGGTGGGCCTGGCATCACCAAATCGGATTTCCTGGTGATCAACAAAACGGACCTGGCCCCCTATGTCGGCGCTTCGCTCGAGGTCATGGCCAGTGACACCCGACGTATGCGGCCGGAGCGGCCCTGGACCTTCAGCAACCTCAAGCAGGGCGAAGGGGTGCAGACGGTGATCGATTTCATCGTCGAACGTGGGATGCTGGGCGTCAGGCACTGAGTGCCCTCGGGTGTACGTCAAAGCCCTTTGCGTGCATCCGTCGGGTGGCCTTGTAGCGAGCCTTCGAGCTTGAGGGTCGTCCCGTCGGCCAGGGTCAGTACCAGATCCTCGATGGTCCCGGCCAGGCGATCCGGGAAGATGGGCTGACCGTCGGGGTCGACATCGTCGTAATAGAACCGCGTGCCCTCAAGCCAACCGAGGGCGGTCTGCAGGTCGGGGCCGAGGTAGTACTTGCCGTCGAGGAAGAAGCCGGTGAACTGCCAGGTGCGCTCTTCGTTATCCACTGTATAGCGTTCGCCGGGTTGCATGCCGGTTTTGGGATCGAGCATTCGATGAACCTCCGAGGGTGGTAGGTATTGGGTAGAAAACACCTCCTGCACAGAGGTTCCTTACAAAGGACGGAAGTGTTTCTGACTGTGGCGCGATGGAATCGCTGGCAGCCTGCGCAGTCCCACCTGATAGGTGGGCATGTATGAAGCCCGATTTCCCTCGCCATGGAGAAATGTCATGAAAGCAGTGGTAATGGCCGCATTGCTGGCCAGCGCCGGCCTCGCCCAGGCCGCCCAGACGGTGGAATTGAAACTGGCTGGCCCGGATGGCCCGGGCAAGCCGATCGGCACGGTCACCCTCGAACAGGGCAAGTACGGCACCTTGCTCACTCCGGACCTCAAGGACTTGCCACCCGGTGTGCACGGTTTCCATTTGCACCAGCGCCCCTCGTGCGACCCTGCCGAGGAAAACGGCAAGCCGGTGCCGGCCGGTGCCGCAGGCGGGCATTGGGACCCGGATGCGACCAATGCGCACAAAGGCCCCTATGACGACAGCGGCCACCGCGGCGACCTGCCGGCGCTGTATGTCGGCGCCGACGGCAAGGCCATGACGCCGGTATTGGCGCCCCGACTCAAAGCCGAGGATTTCAAGGGCCATGCCCTGATGGTGCATGCCGGTGGCGACAACCACAGCGATCACCCCGAGAAGCTGGGCGGCGGTGGCGCCCGGGTTGCCTGCGGGGTCGTTCAGTAGGGGCTGGAGGGTCTGTAGGAGCGGGCTTGTCCCGCGATCAAGGGCGACGTCCTTGCCATGCAAGCACGGTAACCGGGCCGGCCAATCGCGGGGCAAGCCCGCTCCTACAGGCTCCATGGAAAATATGCTCAAGCCATAGGCAAATCCTTGGCCACCTTAGCGCCGGACAGCCCGGCGCTAAGGTATGGTGGCAGGAAAAATCCCGCGCGCCGCCCACGGCGCCAGAGAGGTGCCTGTGGCTTCCTACACCTTGCGTCAACTCAAGTACTTCGTCACCACCGTGGAAGCGGGCAGTGTCGCCGAGGCGTCACGCCAGCTGTACATCGCCCAGCCGTCCATCTCCACGGCCATCAAGAGCCTGGAGGAAAGCTTCGGTGTGCAATTGTTCATCCGTCACCATGCCCAGGGCGTGTCGTTGACACCCAGCGGCAAGCGCTTCTATGCCAAGACCAAGGCCCTGCTGCAGATGACCCATGAATTCGAGCAGAACGCCTTGGCCGACAACGACACCGTGGCCGGGCAGATCGACATCGGGTGTTTCGAGACCGTGGCGCCGTTGTACCTACCCAGGTTGATCGCCGGCTTTCGCGAGCGCTACCCAGGCGTGGATATCCGTTTGCGCGATGGTGAGCAGCAGGACCTGATCCAAGGGCTGACTGCCGGTACCTTCGACCTGGCATTGCTCTACGACCACGACCTCGATGGCACCATCGAGGCCGAGCCACTGATGGCGCCGCAGAAGCCCTACGTATTGCTGCCGGAGAAACACCGCTTCGCCGGCCAGGCCCAGGTGTCCCTGCGTGACTTGTGTCCGGAGCCGATGATCCTGCTCGACGTGGCGCCGAGCCGAACCTATTTCGTCAGCCTGTTCAACGAGATGGGCCTGACGCCGAACATCGTCTTCAGCTCGCCGTCGATCGAGATGGTGCGGGGGATGGTGGGGCAGGGGTTCGGTTTTTCGCTGTTGGTGACCCGGCCGCATTCGCCCTACACCTACGACGGCCAGCGCTTGGTGACCGTGGATATCGCCGAGCCGGTGGCATTGTCGGGGCTCGCGGCGGCGCGGCTGAAGCGCGTGCAACTGACCAAGCCGGCGCAGTTGTTCGTGGAGTTCTGCCGGGAGCAGTTGGAGCAGCTATAAAAACATCGCGGGACAAGCCCGGGCCTACATCCTTGTACCGGGCTTGCCCCGCGATTGGGCCGCAGGGCGGCCCTTGTCGCATCACACCTGATCAGGTATCACGGCGATCACATCGATTTCCATCAACCATTCAGCCTGTGCCAACCCCGCCACCACCAACCCGGTGGAGATCGGGAACACGCCCTTGAGCCACTTGCCGACTTCCTGGTACACCGGCTCACGAAAGCGTGGGTCGGTGATGTAGGTGGTGGTCTTGACGATGTGCGACAAGTCCGAACCCGCTTCCTCGAGCAACTGCTTGACGTTCTTCATCGCCTGGTGGGCCTGGGCACGGGGGTCGCCCAGGCCCACCAGGCGGCCTTCGAAGTCGGTGCCGACCTGCCCCCGTACATAGACGGTGTTGCCGGCGCGTACCGCCTGGCAGAGGTCGTTGTCCAGCGTCTGGTTGGGGTAGGTCGCCTTGGTGTTGAACATGCGGATACGGGTATGGGTAGGCATCAGAGTGCTCCGAAGGTGCTGACTTTCTTGATCGAGGAAGGCGTCTGTACGGCATCCGCTTCGCGCTGCCGGCGATCGCGGTAGGCCTGGTAGGTACGTTGGGTGGCGATGTGGCCGGCCACATGCTTGGCGTCGTGCCACACACCCCAGATGAACGACGAGCCGCGACGTGACAGCCAGGGCAGGCCGAGGAAGTACACGCCAGGTTCACGGGACACCCCGCGTTGGTGCTGTGGCTTGCCGTTGGCATCGAAGGTGTCGACCTGCAGCCAGCTGAAGTCCACGCCATAGCCGGTGGCCCAGATGACGGTGCGCACGCCTGCCTTGGCCAGGTCCAGGTCACGCAGCGGGTTGGTGATGCAGTCGGGGTCTGGCAGGCGCTTGCGGGCCTCGGGCTCCGCCGGCAGGTCCAGGCCGTTGCGCTCGACGTAGGCATCGGCCGCGTCCAACAAGGCCAGGTAGTTTTCGTCGCCGCGACGGATGTTGTCGGCCAGATCCGCCTGGAAGCGCACCACGCCGTTGTCGAACGACTGGGTCAGGCCGACCAGAGTCATGCCCTGGTGGGCCAGGGCGCGGAAGTCCACGGTATGGCCGCCGCGGGCACCGCTGACGGCGATGGTCACATGTTCACGGCCGGGCTTGGCGATCTCGGCGTCCCATTCGCCGAGCACACCCAGCCACCAGCAGAAATCGCGGTTGCGGTAGCTGCGCGGTGGCCGGTCATGGGCACCCACCGACAAATACACCTGGCGCCCAGCGCGCATCAGCTCTTCGGCGATCTGCACCCCGGAAGAGCCCGCGCCAACCACCAGCACGGCGCCCTCGGGCAGTTGCGCGGGGTTGTAGTAGGCGGCGGAGTGGATCTGGTGCAGGCGTTCGTCCTTCGGCGCGATGGCTGGGATCACCGGGCGTTGGAACGGCCCGGTGGCAGCTACCACGCGGTTGGCGCGGACCACCCCTTCACTGGTTTCGATGGTGAAGCCCGGGCGATCGGTGTTGCGTACCACGCGCTTCACGTCGACGCCGGTGCGCACGGGCAGGTTGTACGTGCGGACATAGGTCTCGAAATAATCGGCGACCTGGTCCTTGCCGGCGAAGGCGTCCGGGTCCAGGTCGAATTCCAGGCCTGGGAAGCGGTCGTGCCAGACCGGGCCGTTGGCCACCAGCGAGTCCCAGCGCCCGGTGCGCCAGGCTTCGGCGATGCGCTTGCGTTCGAGCACCAGGTGCGGCACGCCGAGTTTGCTCAGGTGTTCGCTCATGGCCACGCCGGCCTGGCCGGCGCCGACCACGAGGGTGTCGATTTCAAGAGTGTTCAATGTCATGTCAAAGCCCTTCTTCGAAGGCGGTTTTATTCAGGTCGGTGGGGTACCGCCTTTGCCTGGGGCCAGACTAGGGACGCCGCTTGGAACGCGAAAATATTATTTAGCTAATGCTTGCCCATAAATTAACGAAGGCCTTGACCTGCGGGGCTTCAAGGTGTGTTCAGAGACTTTGGGGGAGCGCATTTCCTCTGTTTTGTTGACGTAGTTTTTTGCTTGCCAAGTCCTAGGAAAAAGTTGGTTTCGTGGGCCGTTGGCTTTTGCCCAAAATGCATTTACCCGCGCGAAAAGTTGTTGTTTGGCGGGCATCGAACAGACCCTCAGGAGCCTTGGAACATGACCTTTTCCATCATCGGCCGCTGCCCGGAAACCGGACAGCTCGGTATCGCCATCAGCTCGTCGAGCATCGCCGTGGGGGCTCGTTGCCCCTGGGTGCGCGCTGGCGTTGGCGCGGTGGCCACGCAAAACATCACGTTGCCGGCCTTGGGCCCTCAAGTCCTGGACGCTCTGGAGCACGGGCAGGCGCCGAGCACAGCCCTGGAACAGGTGCTCAGGGCCAATGGCTGGAGCGAGTACCGCCAGGTGACGGTGATCGACAGCCAGGGCCAGGTGGCCCTGTTCACCGGCAGGGAGGCGCTGGGTGTGCACAACGCGGTGGCCGGCCAACAATGTGCGGCAGCGGGTAACTTGTTGTCCTCTATCCATGTGATCGCGGCGATGGTCGAGGCTTTCGAGCACGCTGCGGGGCACCTGGGCGATCGTTTGCTGGTGGCCATGCACGCCGCAATGGCTGCCGGTGGCGAAGCGGGGCCGGTGCATTCGGCCGCGATGAAGATTGCCGGTGACCTGACCTGGCCGCTGGTCGACCTGCGGGTCGACTGGGCCGACGACGATCCCATCGGCGCCTTGGGCAAACTGTGGCAAGCCTATCGTCCACAGATGCAGGATTACGTGACCCGTGCGCTGGACCCCACCGCTGCGCCCAGCTATGGGGTGCCGGGCGATGAGTGAGTCAAGCAGCCGCGACCTGCTGGCGCGGCTGGTGGGTTTTGCCACCGTCAGCCGCGACTCCAACCTGGAGCTGATCGACTTCATTGGCGATTACCTGGCCGGGTTGGGGGTGGCGTGCGAGCTGTTTCTCAACGACGAAGGCAGCAAGGCCAACCTGTTCGCCACCATCGGCCCTCAGGACCGCGGCGGTGTGGTGCTGTCCGGGCATACCGACGTGGTACCGGTGGATGGGCAGGCCTGGACGGTCGAACCGTTCACCTTGACCGAGCGCGATGGACGTCTCTACGGGCGTGGCACCGCCGACATGAAAGGCTTTATCGCATCGGTGCTCGCGGCGGTACCTGCATTCCTCGCCCAGCCATTGAAACTGCCGGTGCACCTGGCGTTTTCCTACGACGAAGAGGTCGGCTGCCTGGGCGTGCGCTCCATGCTCGCCGCCCTCGAGCAACGTGCACACAAGCCACGGCTGTGCCTGATCGGTGAGCCCACCGAACTCAGGCCGGTGCTCGGGCACAAGGGCAAGTTGGCCATGCGCTGCCAGGTACAGGGCGCAGCCTGTCATTCGGCCTATGCACCCTATGGTGTAAATGCCATCGAATACGCTGCGCAGTTGATCGGTAAGCTGGGCCAGATCGCTGACAGCCTGGCTCGACCCGAGCACCACGATGAACGCTTCGATCCGCCGTTCTCTACGGTACAGACCGGTGTGATCAAGGGGGGCAGGGCGTTGAACATCGTCCCGGCCGACTGCGCGTTCGACTTCGAGGTGCGCGCCTTGCCCGGTTTCGAGGCCCAGACCGTGGTCGACCAGCTGCAGGCCTATGCCCATGCCGAGTTGTTGCCGCGTATGCGTGCGGTGAGCGCCGACAGCGACATCCGCTGGCAACCGCTCAGTGCCTACCCAGGATTGGCAACGCCGGCCGACAGCGAGGCGGCGCAACTGGTGGCGCTGCTCAGTGGTTCGGATGCGTTCGGCACCGTGGCGTTCGGCACCGAAGGCGGGCTGTTCGATCAGGCGGGTATCCCGACCGTGGTATGTGGGCCGGGCAGCATGGACCAAGGGCACAAGCCAGATGAGTTCATCAGTCTCGAGCAGTTGCGTGGGTGCGATGCAATGTTGTTGCGGTTGGTGGAGCTCTTGAGCGTTGGCTGAGGCTTGTACTGACGCTATCGCGGGCTTGCCCCGCGATAGCGTCAGTTCAGCCAACAAAAGCCGGCCAGGTTTACATCGCCTCAGGCTTGAACAGCGGCTTCTTCATCACCCCCTTGATCCACACCACCGCGATCAGCGAAACGACCGCCAGCACCACCCCGGCAACGCCAAAGATCCTGCCGCTCATCTCGGGGCTCGGCGAGGCATACCAGATCGCATACAGCATCCCGCCGATGCCGAACACTTGCGGCAGTGGATAGAACGGCGTGCGGAACGGACGCGCCAAATGCGGGTAGCGCTGGCGCAGGGCAATGACATCCAGGTGCACGATGATGTACGCCAGCAACCAGGCCAGAGCAGCGGAAAGCAGCAGCAGGTTGATGGCGGCGGCATTCTGACCCATCACCAGGATCGGCAGGCCGGTGATGGCCGCGACGAACAGCACCGCTACCCAGGGCGTATTGGCGCGGACGCTGAGCCGCTTGAACTGCGGGAACGCCTGGCCGTTGCAAGCCATGCCGTAGAGCATCCGCGGAATGGCTGCCAGCGAGGTGTTGAGGGTACTGCAGGTGGCAGTGACCGCCGCGATCACCAGGAACACTTCGCCGGTCTTGCCGAACACGGTGGTGGCGAACAGGTAATGCGGCAGGGCATCGGCAGACAGTGCCTGGCGTGGCACCAGGAACAGCGCACCCAGGCCATACAGGGCGATGGTGGCGAAAATCACGGTCAGGCCGATCATCATCGAACGCGGGATATTGCGCTCCGGCTTGCGGGTTTCCTCTACCAGCGAACAGACGAACTCGGCGCCGACGAAGCCCCACACGGCCATGGCCGTCAATGCCAGCACGCCAGCGCCCATGGGGTTCCAATCGCCTTGCTGCAGCGCATGGGTAGCGCCGGCGTCATGGCCTTCATGGATGGCCGCGATGCCAAGGATCAGCAGCACGATGACCATCACCACCGCCATGGCGTTCTGCAGCTTGGCGAAGATGTCGATGCCCATGAGGTTGAGCACGGTGAACAGGCCAAGCACGGCGAAGGCCACCGAGAATTGCGGGAAGACGCCCGGGTAGACCTTGCCGACGATCAGGTCGAGCAGCAGCAGTTCGGCCGACAGGGCGAACATGGCCACCACCACATAGCCGGAAAAGGTCGCCAGGATGGCCGGGAAGTGGCCCAGGGCGACTTCGGTGTAGCTGGAGAGGCTGCCGGCGCGGGGTATGAGCAAGGCCAGCTCGGAGAACGAGCAGGCATAGCTCAGCGCCAGCAAATAGGCCAGGCCCAGCGGCACGATGAAGCCAAGGCCTGCGGCACCGACCCCTTGCAACATCATCACCATCACACCCTGTGACACCACCAGGCCGATGGCCACGGCCAACAACGAACCTAACCCCAATACCCGGCGAAAGCCGGCTTGATTCGCCTGCGCGGTGGCAGGCATGGACGCACTCGTACTCATCGTGTTCACCGCTCTTTGTTGTTGTAGTTGCGGCGAATACTGGAGCAGGGGACGGGAACGGAAAATTATTAAAAATATGTTCGGTAGGTAGGAAAAAGTTGGGTAGGCCTGGCGATGCCCCTCTAGGCGCAGCCTTGTGCCGCGATGGTCGCAAAGCGGCACAAGGCACGGTTCAGAACGTCGCCTTGACCTGCAGCCCCACGACCAGCGCATTGTCGATATCTTGCCCGGAGAAGGCCCCCGGCTCGATGATGTACTGCACATCCGGCCGCAGGTTCAGCCACGGCGTGGCCTGATAGCCATAGCTCAGCTCGATCAGTTGCTCGGCACTGTCGAGGTCGGGGAAGCCCTGCCCGGTGGCGAGCGCCGCATCCTGTAGCACATCGCGGCTACGCGGGTTGGGCACCGCGCGACCATAACCCAGGGCCAGGGTGTCGCGCGGGCGACCCTCGAACGGCTTGTACAGCACCACGCCCGCGCCATACCACTTGGTGAACGGCGACGCGGCCTTGCTCGAGGCTGAGTACTGGCCAAAGGCATGCAGGGTGCGCCCAGGCGATGTGGGGTCGTTCCACACGGCCTGGTCGACCAGCAGGTAGTGGCCGCCGCGACCGGATACTTCCTTGTCGCTGCCGATGCGCTTCACGTCGGAGCTGTCGTAGTAGTAGCCGAGCTTGTACTCGCCGGGCAATTCGCCCTGCAGCTTGTACACCAGCTCCACTGGCACCACGGTCCCGGTGGTGTGCCGCGGCCCCAGGTGCCAGGCGCGGCTGGAATCACCGTTGCTTTCGGGGTCGACATTGAACGCCGCCACGCGCAATTGCCAGGCGGGCGACAGGTCGTACTTCACCCGCACGCCCAGATGGGCGTTGGGGTAGTTGGTCCAACCGCTGCCACCGGACATGTTCAGCGGGTGGCCACAGAAGCCTGCGTTCATGAAGTTGCACAGGATGCCGCTGTCCAACCCGCCCAGGTCGTTGCCCATGGCCATGTAGCCGAGCTTGACGTTCAGGGCCGGGGTGAACAGCGTGCGCTCGTAGCTCAGTTCGGTCAGGCGGGTATACAGGCCGCCGTAGTTTTCCTGGATCGGCAGGCGGTTGCCCACGAGGTCTTCGGAGGCGCTGTTGCCGCGGCGATCGTTGAGGGTCAGCTGGACCTTGCCGCCGTTGTCCAGGCCGTAGAGCCTGGAGAGATCGAACTGCACGCCGAGCTTGAGGTTCTGTGAGTAGCGCGCGGAACGGTGCAGGCCGCCATGGGCGTTGTAGGCGGTTTCGCCGCTGTAGTCGCCGGTGAACCTGATGCCGTCTTCTTCGAGCTGGTGGCGCAGGCCGCCCCAGTCACCGGTCAAGGTGTTGCGGGTCGTCAGGTCGCTGCTGGCCAGGGCGGTGGTACTGGCCAGGGTCAAGAACAGGGCAGTGGGGGTGACGCGAAAAACGGGTGGCATTGCAAAATCTCGGGTTGTCAGTATGAGGCCAATCGCCGGCAAACCGGCTCCCACAGATTCCACTGTTACAGGTGGCGCACAGACGTTGTGGGAGCCGGCTTGCCGGCGATTGGGGCGGTGATCTATGGCAAGGCGTAGGCCATCACATAGTCGCCACGGTCGGTGGACTGCCGCGCACCGCCTGCCGTAACCACCACGTATTGCTTGCCGGTCTTGGGCGAGACGTAGGTCATCGGGCCGCCCTGGCTGCCCACGGGCAGGCGAGCCTTCCAGATCTCGTTGCCGTTGCTGCTGTCGTAGGCGCGCAGGTAGAAGTCCTGGGTGCCGGCGATGAACACCAGGCCGCCTTGGGTGGACAGGGTGCCGCCGAGGGTCGGCAGGCCGATCTTGATCGGCAGGTGCATGCGGATACCGAGGGGGCCGGTGTCTTCGACGGTGCCCACCGGTACCTGCCAGGCCACCTGACGGGTCTTCATGTCGATGGCAGTAAGGGTGCCGAACGGCGGCGCCTGGCAAGGGATACCGGCCACCGACAGGAAGCGGTTCTTGTTCACCGCGTAAGGGGTACCCTTGAGCGGCACGGCGCCCATGCCGGTGTTCAGCGCTTCACCCCCGGAGGCGGCCTGGCCTTTGTTCTGCGACGGGATCATCTGGATCCACAGACCCAGGCGCATGTCGTTGACGAAGATGAAGCCATGCACCGGATCGGTGGAAATGCTGCCCCAGTTCATGCCGCCCAGCGAGCCGGGGAAGCTCAGCGACAGATCGGTGCCCGGCGCAGTGTACAAGCCGTCATAGCGCATCTGCTTGAAGTCGATGCGGCACAGCAGCTGGTCATAGGGGGTGGCACCCCACATATCCGACTCGGTGAGGGTCTGTGCGCCGATCTGTGGCATGCCGACAGACTTCGGTTGGGTCGGCGAATACGGCTCGTTGGGGATGTTGCCTGGCTTGACCGGTACTTCGTCGACCTGGGTCAGCGGCGCACCGGTGGCGCGGTCCAGTACGTAGATCTGGCCGGCCTTGGTGCCGATTACCACGGCCGGGACGGTCTTGCCATCGTCCCGGGTGAAGTCGATCAGGCTCGGCTGCATCGGCAGGTCGAAGTCCCACAGGTCGTTGTGCACGGTCTGGAACACCCATTTCTGATCGCCTGTGCTGGCGTCCAGGGCCAGTACCGAAGCGCCGTAGGTGTGGTCCAACCGGCTGCGCTCGACACCATAGATGTCGGTGGAAGAACTGCCCATCGGCAGGAAGACGGTATTCATCGAGGGGTCGTAGGACATCGGCGCCCAGCTGTTGGGCGTGCTGCGCACGTAGGTGGCGTCGCCTTGCGGCGCGTTACGCTGCTGCGGGTTGCCGGGGTCGAAGGCCCAGCGCATTTGCCCGGTGATCACATCGAAACCACGGATGACACCGCCTGGCATATCGGTCTGGACGTTGTCGGCCACACGACCGCCGACCACCACGGTGGTGCCCGCCATCAGCGGGGCGGAGGAGAGCTGGTAGTACGAGTCCGGGACATCGCCCAGGCCCGCCTTCAGGTCGACCTGACCATTGTCGCCGAAACCTTCGCAGAATTCGCCGCTGTCGGCGTCGACCGCGATCAACCGGCCATCGATGGTATTGGTCAGCAGCCGGCGCTGGCAGTTCGCGCCGGCCGGTACATGAGCGGTGGCAATTGGCGAGCTGTCGGGTTGGGTGGGCTGGGCGATCGGTGCGGTGGCGTCGAAGTAGGCCATGCCGCGGCAACGCTGCCAGACTTTGGACTGGGCATTGATCGCGTGCTTCCAGATTTCCTTGCCGGTGTCGGCATCCAATGCGATGAGGTTGTTGTGCGGGGTGCAGACGAACACCTTGTCACCCACCTGCAGCGGTGTCAGTTGGTCTTCGGCGCCGTTGCCGTCGCTCAGCGCCACATCGCCTGTGCGGTAGGTCCAGGCGACCTGCAGCTTGTCGACATTGTCGCGGTTGATCTGGTCCAGCGCGGCGAAACGGCTGCCGCCTTCGGTGTTGCCATAGTGGGCCCAGTCTTTCTGCGCCTTGGCCGGCTCGACGGGAGTCAGGCCCGGGCCCTTGCCGGTCGGGGCAACGCTTGGGTGGGCGACGAACATGTTGCCGGCAGCAACCGCCAACGCAACGGCCAGTACCGCCGCCACGCGGTATGCGCCTGGACCGGCCTTGCCACCATTGGCGCGCATCAGTACCGGGTACACCAGCGCAACCACCAGGCCGATGGCTGCGAACATGAACAGCCGCGAGAACAGCGGCCAGAACACCAGGCCCGCATCGAGCACGGCCCAGATAGCCGTACCGATCAAGAATGCAGCGAACAGCCAGGCGCCTGCCGGCTTGCGCCGTGCGATGAGCACGCCGGAAATAGCCATGGCCAAGCCGCCGACCAGGAAGTACCAAGAGCCTCCCAGCCCCGCCAGTTTGACGCCGCCAGCGGCCAGGAGGAGGCCGAGCAGGGCGATGACCACGCCCAGGCCGACCAGGAGGAAAGTTGAAGCGCCAGGGGCGCGAGGTGATTGTGACATTGCCAGTGTTCTCGCAGGTGGGACGGTGCGCAGTTTAGGCCTTTCAAAAGATAATTAACAAGTTAGTACATAATTTTTCGAGGCGAATTGTCGCAGGGGATATGACCCGGTTTTGTCACGAACAGGCGATGAAAAAATAGATTTTCGCTGGAAAGCTGGCGCTAATTCATGGTTTTGAACAATGGTCGCATTGGCTGGAAATCAGCGGCGCAACCCCTCCATCAGGCACTTCAAAGCCCCTTTGACCTGTTCTGCCGCCGCTTGGGGGTCGTCCTGGGCGACCACCCACATGCCACTCTCACCCATGGCACCATTGATCAGGTGCGCCATGGCGACCGGGTCGAAGTCCCGCAGCACGCCGGCTCGTTGCAGCTGCGCCAGCCCTTCGACCATTGGCCCTATATAGCTTTGCTCTTCCAGTTCGCGCAACCGTGGGCCGAGCACTGCCGGGGCATCTTGCAGGAGGATGCGGCGCAGGGCGGGGTCGTGGAGCAGGTCGTAGTAATACAGACAGGTGTCGAGGTAACCGTCCCAGGGATCGCTGTGGGTGGCGAAGCGTTCATCCAGGGCCAGGTTGATCTCATCGAGCAATGCGGTCACCACCGCCGTGAACAGGCCGGCCTTGCCGCCGAAGTGGTGGTGCAGGGCGCCACGGGTCAGGTCGGCTTCGGCACACAAGTCGTCCATGACCACTGCTGCAAAGCCTTTCTCCGCGAACTGGCGGCGCGCGACGGCGATCAATCGTTCTGTGGTCTCTGCGCTCATGGCAGCGCGGCTGCGGCGGGTAACGGGCATGGATAGCGTCCGGCTGAATACGATGCGCTGAAATTAACATACGTTGCGTATGTAATTAACAACTATTAGCATACGTAGCGTATGTAAATAGAGGTTCGTGTCATGTCTGCAACGCTTCAGCGCCGAAACACCACTTGGCTGGATGAGCTCCCCGCCCTGTTGCGTCTGGCCCTTCCTTTGGTGCTTGGCCTTTCTGCCAGTGAGCTGATCAGCCTGACCGATACGCTGATGCTCGCTTCGCTCGGGACGGTGGTGCTGGCCTGTGTATCGCTCGCCGCCAGTACCGGCTTGATCTTCCATGCTGGCTTGTACGGGATGCTCGCCACCCTCAGCGTGCGCGTGGGGCATGCCTTCGGTGCCGGTGACACCGCTGCCGTGGCGCGAACGTTGCGCGCCGGCCTGGGCTACGGGTTACTGGCAGGTATCCTGGGCTGCCTGGCCATGCTCGCCCTCCTGCCGGTGTTGCAATGGGCGGGCGTACCGTTGCCGGATGAGCAGTTGCTCACGCCTTATTGGCAGGCAATGGCTGTGTTCCTGATCCCGTTCTGCCTGGCGGTGGTGTTCAAGGACGTACTGGAAGCCATTGGTCGGCCCTGGGTGGCAGTGGTGATCGTGATGAGCGCCGTGGTGTTCAACGTTCCCCTGAGCTATGCCTTGATCCATGGCCATTTCGGCTTGCCGGCGCTGGGGTTGCTGGGCGCCGGCATTGCCAGCGTATTGGCCGAATCCCTGGCAGTGCTGCTGGCATTCACCTACTGGTGGCTGGCGCCGTCGTTGGCGGTCTATCGGTGCCCGGCACGCGGAAAGCAGTTGGCCTGGCGCACATTGTTGAACGAGGGCTGGCCACTGGGCCTGGGTTACCTGGCCGAAGCCGGTGCGGTGGTGATCGCCGCCTGGATGCTGGGATGGTTGGGCTCCGCGGCGTTGGCTGCCAACCAGATCGTGCAGTCGATCGGCTCGTTGTTGTACATGCTGCCTCTGGGCATGGCCGCTGCGGTGAGCATCCGTATCAGCCAGGCTCAGGGGCGCGGTGAAAATGCGCGGATCAACGCCATCGGCAGCGCCACGTTCACCAGCGTGACAGCCTGGATGGTTGCCAGCACCCTGCTGCTGGCGTTGTTCGGCCGGCGTATCGCCGAGGCCATGAGCGATGACCCGCAGGTCATCGCTATCGCCGTGCCGATGTTCGTGGTCGTGGCCGCCATGCAGGTGGCCGATGGTCTGCAATCCACCGCCTTGGGCGCCTTGCGCGGCTTGCAGGATTACCGCTGGCCGGTGGGGGTAACGCTGGTCAGCTACTGGCTGCTGGCGTTGCCGTTGAGCTTTGGCCTGGCGTTTCATTCGCCGTTGGGCGCTGTCGGTGTGTGGGTCGGCTTTGCCTGTGGCCTGGCGGTGGCTGCGGTTTTGCTGCCGTGGCGCTTCTACCGCCTACAGTCACAGGCTGCCTCACGGTCAGTCGATGGTCAGGTTGTCCAGCACAATGCGTGAACCGTCCTCCATGCTGCTCGTCAGGCGAATCACTTCAGGGGCCGTCACCGACACGGTGTGGCGCCCGAAGCGCATAGGCCCCACCGCTTCAGCCTCCACCAGCACCGTCTCACGACCGCTGGTGAGCTCGGTGACGCTGCAATAGCTGTTGCAACCCCAGGAAAATTCGACCGTTCGCGTACCGGTATGATTACCGTTCGGGTCCACGGGGAAATCCAGCAGATTGTCTACGACCAGGTAGTTACCCGTAATCAGCGGGTTGCCAAGGTTCGAATCCTGGATCTCGATCAGCTCGGAGGCGGTGGCGGCGAAACCCATACCGCCTGAAACCAGGTCCGCAGGTGATCCAGGGGGGATGTCTTCGAAATCCACTTCCAGGCGAGGTGCCGACAGGCCCACCGCCTGGTCCGCCTCGAGGAAGCTGATTACGGTGGTTGCGTGTCGGTCCTGTGGAAAGGCCAGGCGTATGAGCGGCAGTGTCTGCCCGTATTGTTCGAAATAGCGCGTCTGGTCGATGCGTGCCTTGGCTCTGGATTCCAGGCTTCGCGCTGGATAGAAAAATGAATGCAGCGGCAGTTGGGCGCCGTCGCCGGTTCGCCAGCTGGAAAGCATCAATTCGTCGAAGGTTTCCCAGGAAAGGCCCGTAAGGCCCTGATGCGCGTCGATCGACGCCTTGAACCAGGCGGCGGTCGCCTCTCGCCCTTCGCGAATGTCCCAGCCGCAAACCTTGTTGGTGGTCGCAGTCTTTGAATATTTGGTCAACCAGCCCGACGCGCTGTGGATGTTGAGGTTCTGGCAGGTGTCGGTCAGTTCGGGGGCGTCCGGCATCGGGCCGCAGCCTTGCAGGTCAGGGCGTTGCCACGTATCGGCATTGATCGGGAACGAGCAGAGCACCTTGATGCTGTCGAGCCTATCGGGTGGCGTGGCATGGCCGGGATAGAAAATGAAACCGTTCCAGTTTTCCCAGGTCCTGGCGAACGTATGGTCGCGCCTTAGCCAGGAGAAGGACACGCCACCCAGCGCGATGGCTCCGGGGCTTGGATCCCAAGGCAGGAAGTTCGGGTTGGTGTCGGTCGCACGGAGCATCAGGCCGCTGCACAGGTGCGCGGGTTTGTCGGGGCCGCCGCAATCGTCGGGTGTTGCAGCGAACCAGGCGTTCAGTTCGCGGGCGGCCTTGGCGCCCCGTTGGCTCAAGTCGCCCACAGGCGCTTCGGCAAATGCTGGCTGGGTGTCGGAAAGGGGTGGGGTGCTGGTGGCGTGTACCTGGCTACTCAAGGCCAGCGCGCCGAGGATATAGGCCAGAGGGCGCATCGTGAGGTCTCGTCGGTTTCTGGAGCCGGTTGGAGGTCAACCGCGTAGAAGACGAGTGTCGGCCGCATGCCCTACCAACGATACAGCCATTAGCTGACATTCTTGGGCTACTTGGCTGAAAGCCCTGTAGCTCAAAACCGATAATGGGCTGCCCCGCGTGCCGTTCGGCGTCAGCGCCCCAACGGCAAGGCCACGCCGATCAATGCGAACAATGTCCCGCAGCAGCGGTTGAAGCCGCGCCCGCCCTTGGTCAGCCAGGGGCGTACGCCCAGGGCCAGGCGCGCCAGCAGGTACTCGACGAGAAACTCCACGCTGACGAACGTTGCGGCCATGATCAAGAACTGAATCGCCAGCCCGCGTTGCGGGTCGATGAATTGCGGCAGGAAGGCGCCGTAGAACAGCAGTACCTTGGGGTTGGCCACGGCGCAGAGGAAACCCTGGCGGAACAAGCCACCATTGCCCACGCGTGGGCTGCCGACGGCAAGTTCCAGACGCATGGCCGGGCTGCGCCAGAGTTGGATGCCCAGCCATAGCAGATAGGCCCCGCCAACCCACTTGAGCACCTGCAGCAACGAGGCCGAGGTGTGCAGCAAGGCGCTCAGGCCGAACATGGCCAGGGCGATCAGGGCGCCGAAGCCGAACACGCCACCTACGATGGTGAACAACGTGCGGCGGGCGCCATAGAGCGCGCCATGGGTCAGGGCCAGCAGGCTGTTCGGACCGGGGGTCAACGACAGGCCTATGCTGGCCAGCAGATAGAGAAGCCAGGTATCCAATGCCATGAGCAGCGCCTTAGGGTAGGGACGGGCGCCAGTCTAGAGCACGAAGCGTCGTTTGAAGGGTAATATTAGGACATTCCATGGTGTTTTCTGGACGTGTTTTTCAATGACACCCGATATCCGACTGTTGATCCTTCCCCTGCCGGAATTCGCCTTGCTGCCGTTCGGCGCCTTCCTCGACAAGTTGCGTTTCAGCGCCGACGATGAGGATTACAGCCGCCAGCGTTATTGCAGTTGGGCATTGTTGGGCCTGGACGCGCAGCCCGTGTCCTCAAGCAGCGGTGCAGTGGTACAGGTGGACGTGATCGCGCAGCAGGTGGCGTTCAAGGGCTACGATTACCTGGTGCTGTTCGGCGGGCGCAGTGCCGCTGCAACGGCTGCCCTGGCGCCGTCTTACCGGGCACTGCTCAAACGTGCTGTGCGAGCTGGAGTGAAGCTGGTTTGCGTCGATAACGCAGCGTTTCTCCTGGCCGCCTGCGGCCTGCTCGATGGCCACAAAGTCGTGGTGCATTGGCGGCACGAAGCTGAATTTCGCGCAGCGTTCCCCCACCTGCAGGTGCAACGCGAACAGCTGTACTGTTTCGATGGTGCACGTATCAGCTGTGCCGGCGGGACCGCAGCCATCGACCTGGCCGTGGAGCTGCTGTCACGGGCCTGCGGGCGAGCCCGTGCACTCAAGGGCCTGGCTGACATGCTGGTGGACGAGACCCGAGACAGCCGTCATGCCTTGCGTTCGCTGGACGCCGGGGCAGGGCAGCAGGGGCGTCAGGTCCAGCGTGCCACTGCGCTGATGCGCCATCACTTGGGCACCTCGCTGTCGATCGAGCAATTGGCGGCCGAGCTTGGCATCAGCCGCCGCCAGTTGGACCGCCAGTTCCAGGCCAGCCACGGGATGAGCGCCAAGGCCTGGTGGCAGGAGCTGCGCCTGCAGCAGGCGCGCTGGCGATTGATCAACACAAGCCACAGCCTGGCGCAGATTGCCGATGAGGTGGGGTTGGGAGATGCCAGCTACCTGGGCAAGTGCGTACGGCGACGGTTTGGTTGTACAGCGTTGGCGTTGCGGCAGGGTTTGCCGCGACAGCCGCGGGGGCGGTGAGATCGAGCGTAGCGCTCGATGCGCCGCGCAGGCGGCGCGCGCTCACAGGCCTCATCATGCCCGCAAAGGTTATTGGGGTGAGGCGAACACGCCTGTCCAGTAGATCCCGGCGTCGCTCTTCGGGTCCACGGCATAGGCGGCGCCGAGCTCGCGAAATTCAGGGTTCATCAGGATGGCGCAATGGCCGGGGCTTGCCAGCCAGCCGTCCACGACCTTGCGTGGCGTGTCGCGCCCGGCGGCAATGGTTTCGCCGATTTGCTGGTACAGGTAGCCGGCAAGCTCTGCGCGATCACCTGGGGTGCGCCCGTCGCGGTCCAGGTGGTCGAAGAAGTTCTGGTTGGCCATCGCTCGGGTATGGTTGGCGGCAACTCCAGCCAAGGTGGCGTTCCAGCCCAACGCCGGCGCCGCTGCGAAGGGTTGGCCGCCACACTGGCGCGGTACCTTGCGTGCGGCATTGATTTCCTGCAACAGTTTCTGCCCTTCGGCCTGCCAGTCGCCCAGGCGCCCGCTGAGCAACGGGCGGGCGAGGACGATACGCCAGTCACGGCCCTCCTGGCTGACCCCGATATCGACGAACTGCGGGTCGAGCACCACCTGGCAGAAGCTTTCCTCGATGGCACGCATTGCGGCCTGGGCATCGCGTGGGCCGGACAGGCTGATGGCTTGTACGTTGACCATCGGATAGGCGGCGCGGGTCATGGCCTGCTGCAGGTCGCGGGTGCCTTCTGGCGACAAGGCCAGGCGGGTGTCGCTGTTGAGAGGGGGCAACTCCAGCGAAGCCTCCCCGCCGCAACGCTGGGCCTGGCTGCGGTAGGCGTTGATCGACTCGATCAGCTGCCCCTCTTCGCCACTGAAGGCCAGGGCATTGGCGCACGCCACCAGGCCCAGCGACAGGACGGCAAGACGGGCAACGGATGACAGGACGCGCATGAAGATCTCCCTATGAACTGGCAGCGCCTAGGTTGCGCTGCTCATCCTACACAAGCGCAGGGCTTTTGGCCCTGCCTTGTGCACTGCGAATAACGGCCGGCAATCGATTGCAACTCGGCAAAAGAGGGGGTAGACCACCGCTTGCCGGAAAAGTGCGGCACGTCATTGGCGTTTTCATCCAGGCGATCCCTGCCTCATGAACTTGGACAGGGAAAGATCTATGCTTGCTCCATGACCAGCACCCAGTTACCCCTTCGCCAACCCTGCCCGCCGGGCGCCTGCAATTGTGGGCGCGAGCGGCTGCACGAAGGGCCGCCTCAGGCGCAACGTATCCTGTTGCTGACCCGCCAGGAGGAAAAGCGCCTGCTCGAGCGCCTGGAAAACCTCAAGGACCTGGAAGACCTGCAGCGCCTGCAGGTGCGCCTGTACGAGCAACTGGGCATTCGGGTGCGTATCGCGCCGGGCTACAACGAAGTGCGCACCATGCGCGGCATCGTCATCGAACTGGACGAACAACCGGGGCTGTGCCGCAAGACGCGCCAGTCGATCCCCGCCGCGATCCGTCGTGGGCTGGAGCGTAACCCGCAGGTTGCCTTCCGCCTGCTCGATGCCCACGACCTGTTGCGTGACGCCTGAACCTCAGCGCATCGCCGCCAGCTTGATGCCGAACCCCACCAGGCAGGCGCCTGCCAGGCGCTCGAGGAGGTTGCTGATGCGTGGGTTGGCACGCATGCGCTCGGCCAGGTGATGGGTCAGCACCACCGCAACCAAACCATAGAGAAAAGTCAGTGCCGCCACGGTGACCGCCATGAAAGCGAAGGTGACCACGCCCTGGTGATGCACCGGGTCCACGAACAACGGAAAGAACGCCATGTAGAACATGATCGCCTTGGGGTTGAGCAAGGTGATCATCATGGTCTGGCGCAGGTAATGCCCATTGGCCATGCGGCTTTCCCGTGGGGCTGCGCCAGGCTTGCTCAACACCATGCGCAGGCCGAGCCAGGCCAGGTAGGCCGCCCCCACCCACTGCACCACGTGGAAGGCGGCGGGGTAGGCGGCCAGCAGCGTGGCGACCCCGGCCACCGCCAGCCACATCAGCACCTGATCGCCCAGGATCACCCCACAGGTGGCGGCCAGGCCAGCCTTGATACCGCCTTTGCCGGTAGCCGTGATCAGGGCGAAGTTGCCGGGCCCCGGAATGGCCAGCAGGATGAGGAAAGCAACGACGAATGCGCCGTAGTCGGTTACGCCGAGCATGAGAAAACGCTCCATTAAGGGAAGCTCGATATATGCCACCATCGGCGCCGCTTGCAAAGGCAGGCGATTAATTTTTCCCGCTCGCCCTTCGTTTGATGGAGAGCCGCCCTGCGCACTGCGCATCGGCCTTCAACATTCAAGGAGACAGGCAATGACGTCCGTATTCGACCGCGACGATATCGTGTTCCAGGTAGTGGTCAACCACGAAGAGCAATATTCCATCTGGCCGGACTACAAGGCCATCCCCAACGGCTGGCGCGCGGTGGGCAAGAGCGGTTTCAAGCAGGAGTGCCTGGCCTATATCGATGAAGTCTGGACCGACATGCGCCCGCTGAGCCTGCGTCAGAAGATGGCGCAGGCCCAGGCGCAATGAGGCGTTGCCGGTGACCGAGGTGAACCTGTTGTGCCTGCCTTATTCCGGCGCCAGCGCCATGGTCTACAGCCGCTGGCGCCGCAAGGTGCCGGCCTGGTTGCGAGTATGCCCGGTGGAGCTGCCCGGGCGTGGTGCGCGCCTGGGCGAGCCGCTGCAGACCGACATGCAGGCCCTGGCCCGGCAACTGGCCACCGAACAGCGCCTGCAGGCCAATGCGCCTTATGCCTTGCTCGGCCATAGCCTGGGGGCGTTGCTGGCCTTCGAGCTCGCCCATGAACTGCAGGCCGTGGGTTGCCCGCCGCCGCTGGCGCTGTTCGCCTGTGGCACCGCGGCGCCGACTCGCCGGGAAGACTACGAGGCCGGCCACTGGCGCGAGCCCAGGCCTGATCACGCTCTGATCGCAGAACTGCGTGACTTGCAGGGTACCCCGGAGGAAGTGCTGGCCAACCAGGAGCTGATGAGCCTGACCTTGCCGGTCCTGCGCGCCGACTTCCTGCTATGTGGCCGATATACCTACCGCCACCGCCCCTTGCTACGCTGCCCGTTGCATGTGCTCGGCGGCGAGGACGACCGGGCCAGCCAGGAACAATTGCTGGCCTGGCGCCAGGAGACGGTGGGCGACTTTTCCCTGGAGGTATTCCCCGGCGGGCATTTCTTCATCCACGAGCACGAAGACCGTGTTCTGGCCGTGCTGGCCAACGCCCTCGGCGCCTGTCGGCGTTGCGCATGATTGACGCCACCCCCTTGCCTCGGCCAGCCTAGTAACCTTCGTGGCCTACGGCAGGCCGCTACGTTCCCAGGCAAGGGGCAGTCAATGCTGATCGATTCTCACAAGGCCACGCTGCTGGTCGTCGATATCCAGGAAAAACTCATAGGCGCCATGAGCGACCCGGAGGGCACGCGGGCGCGGGCCCGTTGGTTGCTGGCCGCGACCGCCGAACTGGAAGTGCCTACGGTGATTTCCGAGCAGTATCCCAAGGGCCTGGGACATACCCTGGCCGAGCTTCTGGCAGCAGCGCCGGCCGCCGAAGTGGTGCAGAAACAGCATTTTTCCTGCGTGGCCGCGCAGTGCCTGCCGGCGAGCCTGATGGCGCGCGAGCAGGTGATTGTCTGTGGCATGGAAACGCACGTCTGCGTGTTGCAGACCGTGCTCGGCCTGTTGGCCCTGGGCAAGCAGGTGTTCGTGGTCGAGGATGCCTGTGACAGCCGCAGCCCGGCCAGCAAGGCGGCGGGCCTGGCACGCATGCGCGATGCCGGGGCCCAGGTGGTCACCCGTGAGATGGTGCTGTTCGAATGGATGGGCAGCGCCGCCCATCCATTGTTCCGCCATATCAGCAAGACTTATCTGGTGGGCGAGCAGCCTTGAAGAAAATGATCGACCGGCGGCTGGTGGCTTGCGGGCTGGCCATCCTCGTACTGATGCAGGGCTGTGCCACCCCACCGCGAGCGCCTGAGGCCGACCCGGCCAAGGTCCAGGCCCAGGTCAAGCGCCTGCTGCCGGCCTCGACCCGGGACCGGGACGGTTGGGCTCAGGACATCCAGGTCGCCTTCGCTGCCCAGCGTATCGCTCCCAGTAAGAGCAACCTATGCGCCGTGCTGGCCGTCACCGAGCAGGAGTCGACCTTCAATGCAGACCCGCAGGTGCCGAACCTGGGCCGCATCGCCCGGGAGGAAATCGACCGCCGTGCCGCGCGCCTGCACATCCCCAGGTTGCTGGTCGATGGCGCGCTGAAGACCCCATCGCCCAATGGTCAAACCTACCAGCAACGGTTGCTCGCGGTACGCAGCGAGAAGCAACTGAGCGGCCTGTTCGACGATTTCATCGCCGGCCTGCCCTTGGGAAGAACCCTGCTCGGTGGGCTTAACCCGGTGCGCACCGGAGGGCCGATGCAGGTGAGCATCGACTTCGCCGAGCGCAACGCAAGGGATTACCCCTACAGCCACTCGGGGACGATCCGCCAGGAAGTGTTCACCCGCCGTGGTGGGATGTACTTCGGTATTGCCCACCTGCTGGGCTACCCCAGTCATTACCAGCGTCAGCTGTATCGCTTCGCCGATTTCAATGCCGGCTGGTACGCCAGCCGCAATGCCGCGTTCCAGGCAGCCCTGAGCCGTGCGACCGGGGAGCGGCTGGCGCTCGACGGCGACCTGATCGCGCCGGGTTCGATCATGCCTGGCAGTACCGAACGGGCCGCCCGCAAGCTCGGGGTCAAGCTTGGTTTGCGCAATACGCAGATCCGCAACCAGCTGGAGAAGGGCGACAGCCTCGCGTTCGAGGACACCGAGCTGTATGAGGGTGTGTTCGCCCTCGCCGATGCTGCGGCTGGTAAACCTATGCCGCGAGCGGTGTTGCCGGGGATCGAGCTCAAGAGCCCGAAGATCACCCGCAAGCTGACCACTGCATGGTTTGCCGGCAGGGTGGACGAGCGTTACCAACGCTGCATGAAACGTTGATAAGGCTTTGCGGGAGCTGCGGTGGTATGGCAAGGGCTTCGCCCTTGATCGCGGGACAAGCCCGCTCCTACAGGTCAGTGTGATGCTGCCTTTGTGTGGCGACGAGGGTTCATGAACGCCCCGGCTGGCCATACGCCTGGCTGATCCGGTCGATGACCATCGCTAGCGCGACGATCGCCAGCCCGGCTTCGACCCCTTGGCCGACATTGAGCGTCTGGATGCCGGCCAGCACATCTTCGCCCAGCCCCCGTGCCCCGATCATCGAGGCCACCACCACCATCGACAACGCCATCATCACCGACTGGTTCAACCCGGCCATGATGCTCGGCAACGCCAGGGGTAGGGCGATGCGCCGCAACCGCTGCCAACGATTGGCGCCCAAGCCATGGGCGGCCTGCAGCAACGAGGGGTCGATCTGTGCCAGGCCCAATTGGGTCAGGCGTACCAAGGGCGGGAGGGCATACACCAGAGTGGCGAACACGGCGGGCACCTTGCCCAGACCGAACAGCATCAGCACCGGGATCAGGTAGACGAATGCCGGCAAGGTCTGCATCACGTCCAGCACCGGCAACAGCAGGCGCCGGGCTAGCGGCCGGGTCGCCAGTACGATCCCCAGCGGCACGCCCACCAACACACACAGGCCCGTGCTGACCAGTACCAGGGCCAGTGTCTGCAGCAGTTTGTCCCAGAGCCCAAGCATACCGATCAGCGCCAGCAAGGCGCACAGCACCACCGCTCGCAGCAGGCTACGGCTGGCATGCCAGGCGAGCAGCCCTACTACCAGCAGTAACAGCCACCATGGCAGCTGGCGCAAGCCGTTTTCCAGGCTTACCAGGACCTGCAGCAGCTGGTCCGAGACATGACGCAGCTGGTTGCCGTAGTGCAGCACCAGCCAATCGACCAGGCGGTTGACCCATGCGGCGAAAGAGAATTGCAGTGCCTCGGGAAAGCCTGCGCTCACAACGCCCCCTCGACCTTGGCGGCGGCCTCGGCAGGCAACCAGGCCTTCCACACCGCCGGGTTGTCGCGCAGGAACGCCCGGGCCGCATCACGCGGTGGCTGTCGGGTTTCGCTCATTCGTGCCAGGGCTTTGTTCAGTCGGTCGATCGGCAGGTCGACCTTTTCGAATACCGCGACCAGGTCCGGGTATTGCTGGCGGAAGGGCGCCGACACGCCGATCGACAGCTTGGCCGGCAATGAGCGGCTGCCCTTGGGCGCCGGGTGCTTGGCATCGGTCAGGGTGGTCCAGGCAGCTGCGTCGAAAGGTGGCTCCTCCAGGCGCACCAGATCGTAGCGCCCCATCAGCGGCGTCGGGCTCCAGTAATAGAAAAGCACCGGCTGGCCGCGCCGGATCGCCGAGCCGATCTCCGCATCCAGGGCTGCGCCCGAGCCGCTGCGGAAATTGTTGTAGAGGGTGTCGAGGCCATAGGCCTTGAGCTTCTGGCTGTTGACCGTCTCGGATGTCCAGCCGCTGGGGCTGTTGAGGAAGCGGCCTTTGTCCGGCGCCTCTGGGTCGCGAAATACCTGAGGGTAGCGCTTGAGATCATCGACGGTGCGCAGGTCGGGGGCCAGCGGCGCGAGCTTGCGTGCGGGGTCGCCCTTGATCACGTAGGCCGGCACCCACCAGCCTTCCTCGGCGTTCTTTACCGTATCGCCGAGCGCGAATACCTGGCCGGCCTGCTCGGCCTTGACCCAGGCGGGGCTGCGCCCGGCCCATTCTTCGGCGATCACCTGCAGGTCGTTGCGTGCCAGGGCCACCTCCATGCTGACAGTGCTACCCGGCAAGGTGTCGGTGGGGTAGCCGTAACCGTGCTCGACGATCAGCCGCAGGATCTCGGTGGTCAACGCACCGCTTTCCCAGCCGATGGCGCCGAAGTGGATGGGCGCGCGTTCGTCGGCTGCGGCACTGTCGGTGCTGGCCAGGCCGACGGCAAGGAGCAGGCCGGCCAGCAGCGTGGAAATCTTCTTCATCTGTGCCTCTCGGTCGCCAGTCTCGGGGTTCGGGCAAGTGTAGACGACGCAGGTTCGTCACCCTGGTTGGGCACGGCGGGAACGGCTTCAGGCTGCGGCAATGCCTGTGCCGGTGGGAATAATTGCGGCCCGATTGGCGAGCTCGCCTACTGGGAGGAGGGCGGTTCCACCCGGCGCGCGGTGCGTTGTAAAAGGAGAGGGCGCTTTGCGCCCCGATTGCAGACAGGTCCGGCCGCCGCTTCTACAGGCGGCCGGTTATGGCACTCAGACGCGGAACTGGTCCATCAGCCCTTGCTGCTGGTTGGCCAGGTCGTTCAGCGACTGGCTGACCCGTGCCGACTCATTGGCCTGCCCGGACAGCGACTCGGTGACATCGCGAATGGTCGCCACATTGTGGTTGATCTCCTCGGCCACTGCGCTCTGCTCTTCGGCGGCCGAGGCGATCTGCAGGTTCATGTCGGTGATCACCGTCACCGCCTGGCCGATGCGTTGCAGTGCGGTCACCGCTTGGCCGACCTGCTCGACGCCACCCTGGGCCTGGCGGTGGCTGTTGTCCATGGCGCCGACCACTTCCTGGGTGCCGGCCTGCAGCGCCTCGATCACTTGGCGGGTTTCTTCCACCGACTCCTGGGTACGCCGGGCCAGGTTGCGCACTTCGTCGGCGACCACTGCGAAGCCGCGCCCGGCCTCGCCGGCCCGGGCGGCCTCGATGGCGGCATTGAGGGCCAGCAGGTTGGTCTGTTCGGCAATCGAGCGAATCACCTCCAGCACCGAGCCGATCTTCTCGCTGTTCTGGGCCAGGCCTTCGACCTGGGCCATGGCGCCGCTCATGTCGGCCGCCAGCGCATCGATGCTGTGGGTGGTGCGGTCGATCACCGCCAGGCCTTCACGGGTGGCCTGGTCGGCCTCGCGAGCGGCCTGGGCGGCTTGCGCAGCGCTGCGGGCCACGTCCTGGGCAGTGGCACTCATCTCATGGGAGGCGGTAGCCACCTGGTCGACCTGACGGTACTGCTGCTCCATCCCGGCGCTGGTCTGGGCGGCAATGGCTGCCGACTGGTCCGCCGTACCGCGTGCGGCATGTACCGAACGTTTGACCTCGGCGATGGTCGGCTGCAGCTTGTCGAGGAAGCGGTTGAACCAGCCGGCCAGCTCACCCAGTTCGTCGCGCTTGTCGTAGGCCAGGCGACGGGTCAGGTCGCCTTCGCCGCTGGCGATGTCCTTGAGCATGGCCGCAACACCAAGAATCGGTCGGGTGACACCGCGGGCCATCAGCCACACCAGCAACAGCCCTGCGATCGCGACAGCCAGGCCAAGGCCGAGCTCGAGCAAGGTGCCGCTGGTATTGAGGGCGTCGAGCTCCTGCTTGAGCGCTTCGGCCGGGCCGGTCAGGGCGCTTTGCGGGACATCGAGCAGCACGCCCCAGGGCTTGCCGCCCGGGATCGGCTCGAAGGCGGCCAGCACCTTCAGGCGCTGTTCATGGCGCATAACCTGCAGCTTGCCGTCCGGCAGCTTGCGCACCAGTTCTGCGCCCTGGGCCGGGTCGACCTGGTCGAAGCGCTGGGCCAGCTTGCCAGCATCGGCGCTGTAGCCCGCCAGAAGGCCTGCGGGACTGAGGATACCGACCGTGGTACGGCCTTCGTAGAGGCTTCGGCTGGCGCGTTCGCTCAGGGCCTGGAGGCTGTTGAGGTTGATATCGATGGAGAGGGTGGCGATGACTTTGTCCGCCACGATCAATGGGAACACGATGCTGGTCATCAGCACCTGGTGGCCATCGATGGTATAGAAGTAGGGCTCGCTCACGCACACTTTGCGCGTGCTGCGCGGGCATACCCACCAAGTGTTGGCCGGCTCGCCGCTTGGGCCGATCTCGGTGTTGGCCATGTCCTGTTCCGGCAATGCCATGGCCGTCAGCTGGCCGGCGCGTGGCTGCGACCAGTACAAGGCAAAACGCCCGGTTTCGTTGCTGCCCAGCTCGGCCTGGCCGTTGAACAGGCTGTCCTTGCCATCCAGCGCATCAGGCTCGAAGACCAACGACAGGCCGAGCAGCTCGGGGTTGGCCTGCAGTGCCGAGCGCACCTGCCGGGTCATGTCCTCGCGCAGGTCATAGGCATCGAGAAAACGCTTTTCGGCCTGTTCGCGCAGGAACAACACTTGGCGGGCGAAACCGGCGCCGTACTGGTACGCATCCATGAACTGGCGGCGGATATCCAGGGCCTGCACCTCGCCCTGGGACTCGATGCGGGCCTGGGCCGACTCGGTGAGCATCTGCATGCTGCTGGCCTTGACCAAGTCCGAACTGTGATCCATGCGGTACAACGAAAGACCGATCAGCACCGTGACGATGGTCGCCAGGCACAGGCCGGCCAACAGGGTGATCTTCCACTGGATGGAAAGTTGACGCAAAGGCATTTGGGGATCCCTTGTAAAGAGGTCTTGGCCAGTGCCAGTCGGTCTAGTCGCGGCTGATTGGCAGCAGGGCCTGGGGCTGCCCTTTATGTCGGCGAGCCGGTCCTTTTCTTTATCCATGCGTTCAATAAAAAACCTACTTTCAGGCACTTCTGACACGAGTCACGGCCTTGACGGCTTTGACAAGCGCCCAGGTGTGCTTCAGAGTGTGCGCCCTTCATAACAACATCCCCTGGCCCGGCCACTGCCCGCATGCAGCCTGTCGCCGGCGCACTCGCTTTTCGTCTGTCGTAACGAGGTAAACCACACCATGAATGCAGTCATTGCCGCGGTTGGCGTCATGCTGGTATTGAGCCTGTCCCGCGTGCATGTGGTCATCGCCCTGATCGTCGGCGCCCTGACCGGTGGCCTGGTCGGCGGCCTGGGCACCGAAGGCACGCTCAAGGCCTTCAACAGTGGCTTGGGCGGTGGTGCCACGGTGGCGCTGTCCTACGCGCTGCTCGGCGCTTTTGCCGTCGCCATTGCCAAATCCGGCCTGGCCCATGCCTTGGCCGACCGCGCCTTGGCGATGGTCGACCGGCAGGGGCATGCCAACAAGGGTGCGCTCAAGTGGGTGCTGGTCGGGCTGATGCTGGTGGTGGCTGTCTGCTCGCAGAACATCCTGCCTATCCATATCGCCTTCATTCCTCTGTTGGTACCGCCGCTGCTGTACGTGCTGACCCGGCTGCGCATCGACCGGCGGCTGATCGCCTGCGTGATCACCTTCGGCTTGATCACCCCGTACATGTTCCTGCCGGTGGGCTTTGGCAACATCTTCCTCAACGAGATCCTGCTGGCTAACGTCGCCCGTGCCGGCGTGGATGTCAGTGGCGTCAACGTCACCCATGCCATGGCCATTCCGGCCGCGGGCATGCTCGCCGGGCTGTTGCTGGCCGTGTTCGTCAGCTACCGCAAGAAGCGCGACTACGACCTGGGCCGCATCGAACAGGTCGAGCAGGTCAGCGTCCGCTACAACCCCCTGACCTTGCTGGTAGCCGGCGCCGCGATTGCCGCAGCGTTCATCATCCAGTTGTGGCTGGACTCGATGATCATCGGCGCCATGGTCGGCTTTCTGATCTTCTCGCTGTCGGGCATCGTGCGCTGGAAGGACACCGACGACCTGTTCACCGAAGGCATGAAGATGATGGCCATGATTGGCTTCATCATGATCGCCGCGTCCGGGTTTGCCGAGGTGATGAAGGCCACCGGTGAAGTGAACGGCCTGGTCGAGGCTTCGGCACAGTGGATCGACCACAGCAAGGGCGTCGGTGCCTTGCTCATGTTGCTGGTGGGGCTGCTGGTGACCATGGGCATCGGCTCGTCGTTCTCCACCGTGCCGATCCTGGCGGCGATCTTCGTGCCGCTGTGCGTGCAACTGGGCTTCGACCCGCTGGCCACTGTGTGCATCGTGGGCACCGCCGGGGCGCTGGGCGACGCCGGGTCGCCTGCATCGGATTCCACCCTCGGCCCGACTTCGGGGCTGAACGTGGATGGCCAGCATCACCATATCTGGGACACCGTGGTACCGACCTTCATTCACTACAACCTGCCGCTGCTGGCGTTTGGCTGGTTGGCGGCGATGGTGCTTTGAGCGGAGGCAGGGCTTGAGCGGTTCGATAGCTGTGAAAGCGAGTGCCGCCCGCGCGGCGTTCGCTTTCAAAGGCGCTGAAGCTGTTGCGACGAACGCTTCAGGCTCACCCTCGGCTGGCCGGTGGAGAGATGCGATTGAGCACGGTGCTGCCGTCCTGGCTACGCGTCAAGTAGACCGGTAGCACCTTCGGCAGGTTATCCACCAGGCGCTCCACCTCGTCGATGCTGTACACCCCGCTGACGCGGATCTTGCCCGTGCTCTCGTCAGCCAGGCGCAAGGGCTTGTCCAGGTAGCGGTTGATCACTGGCAGGGCCTGGGCCAGGGTGAGGTTGTCCAGGATCAGCTTGCCGCTGCGCCAGGCCAGGCTGTTGCCGGAATCGTCGGTTTGCGCCAGTACCGGCTCGAAGTCACCGGTGCGGTAGCTGGCCTGCATGCCGGGGCCAAGGCGGTAGCCGTCATCGGCGCCATGGCTGGTGACCAGCACCGAGCCTTCCACCAACGTCACCTTGACCTGGTCCTCATGCTTCCAGACATTGAACTGGGTCCCGGTGACCCGGGTCTGGCCGCTGCCTGCCCGGACGATGAACGGGTGGCGGCTATCGTGCTTGACCTTGAAGAACGCCTCGCCCTTGACCAAGGTGACCTGGCGCCGGTCCTTGTAGTTCAGGTAGCGCAACTCGGTGTGCAGGTTGAGCTCGACCATGCTGCCGTCGCTCAGGGTCACCTGCTGCACCTGGCCGTCGCTTTCGACGTGCTGGTAGCGGTTGGGCAGCCAGCCTTGTTCCCAGCCGACCCAGCCAGCCAGGGGCAGGGCGAGCAGGAGCACTGCTGCAGCCGCAGCCAGCGGGCGCCAGGTGTGTTGGCGCGCTACAGGCCGTGCACGCGGGTTGAAGTCCACCACTGTGGCGGTAGGGGGCAAGTGTTCGGCGGTATGCCAGATCTCCAGCATCGCTTGATACTCCTCCTGGTGCCGTGGGTCGGCCGCCAGCCAGCGCTGGAATGCCTCGCGCTCGGCTGCCGTGCAGTCGTCGGCATGCAGCCGCATGCACCAGTGGGCGGCCGCGTCGGCGAGGGCATCGTCTGGGGTGGGGGTTAAGCGATCGTGGTTCATTGCGGCTCCCGGTTTTGCGCATTCTACCCTCGACCGGGGAGTGTCGAGAACCAAGATAATGGCGAACGACTATCAGATGCCTGTTTTTTCATCGCGATTCAGGCGGATCCAGGCGATCTGATAGAGCGTCTTGCCGAACTTTTACATAGCAGGCTAATCAAGGCTTTGACATTCACTGCCTAGGCAGTAATATTTCTACACATATTGCCCCGGGCCTTCGTCATGTCTCATTTCTCGCCGGAAAACTTCCAGACCTGCGCCATCGGCATGCTCTTGGGGCGTGCCGCGTTGCTCAAGGACCGCATCCTCGATTGGCACCTGGAAGCAGACGGCGTCACTGCCGCGCAGTTCAAGGTGCTGATCATCGTCACCCAGTACGACGTGGATACCCCAGCCGAACTGTGCCGCTACCTCGGCCTGGACAGCGGCTCGATGACTCGCATGCTCGATCGCCTCGAGCAGAAGGGCCTCATCCTGCGCAACCGTTGCCCCGAGGATCGCCGCCAGGTTCGCCTGGCGTTGACCGAGGATGGCCAGCGCCTGGCCGATCGGCTGCCGGAGATCGGTGCCGCGGCAATGAATGAGCTGGTCGGCGCCTTGCAGCCCGAGGAACTCAAGACCCTCGAGGGTCTACTGGCCAAGGTGCTGTTGAGCGCTGGCGACCCCCTGACGATTCGCCGTTTCGGCAATCGTTGATCCTCCCACGACTCTTTCCAAGGTATTGTCATGGCCACTTCCGCTGACACTCCCACCCCAGCACCTGCGCCGGACAACACGCGCACGCGCAAGGCCTGGCTGCTGGGCTTGCTGCTGGTGCTGATCCTGGCAGGCGCCGCCACCTGGGCCTGGTATGCCCTGGTCGGGCGCTGGCACGAAAGCACCGATGACGCCTACGTCAACGGCAACGTGGTGGAAATCACACCGCTGGTGACCGGTACCGTCACCAGCATCGGTGCCGACGATGGCGATCTGGTGCGCGAAGGTCAGGTGCTGTTGCGTTTCGACCCCGCCGACAGCGAGGTGGCCTTGCAGGCCGCCGAAGCCAGACTGGCACGCACCGTGCGCCAGGTGCGCGGGCTGTACAGCAATGTCGATGCCCTCAAGGCCCAGTTGCAGACGCGCCAGGCCGAGTTGCAGAAGGCCCAGGACAACTACCGGCGGCGCAAGGTGCTGGCCGACAGCGGGGCGATCGCAGCCGAGGAAATATCCCATGCCCGCGATGACCTGAGCGTTGCCCAGAGCGCCCTGAACAGCGCCCGCCAGCAGCTCAATACCAGCACTGCGCTGGTCGACGACACCGTGGTGTCGTCGCACCCTGAAGTCATGGCCGCCGCCGCCGACCTGCGCCAGGCCTACCTCGACCGTGCCCGTACCACGCTGGTGGCACCGGTTACCGGCTACGTGGCCAAACGTACCGTGCAATTGGGCCAGCGCCTGCAACCGGGTGTGGCGACCATGGCGGTGATTCCCCTGGACCAGGTCTGGATCGACGCCAACTTCAAGGAAACCCAACTGCGCGATATGCGCATCGGCCAGCCGGTGGAGATTTCCGCCGACCTGTACGGCAGCGACGTGAAGTACAGTGGCACGATCGATAGCCTTGGTGCCGGTACCGGCAGCGCCTTCGCGCTGTTGCCGGCACAGAATGCCACCGGTAACTGGATCAAGATCGTCCAGCGGGTACCGGTGCGTATCCACATCAACCCCGAGCAGCTCAAGCAACACCCGCTGCGTATCGGCCTGTCCACGGTGGTGGAGGTCGACCTGCACGATCAGAGTGGCCCGGCATTGGCCCAGCAACCTCCGCAGCAGGCCAGCTATGCCACCCAGGTGTATGACCGCCAGTTGGCCGAAGCCGATGAGCTGATCGCCCGGCTGATCCACGAGAACAGCGCCAGCGGCAAGACGGCCCAGCGATGAGCTACAACGCGCCCGCGCAGTTCACCCCGCCGAGTCTGCTGCTGACCACCATTGGCCTGTCGTTGGCCACCTTCATGCAGGTGCTCGACACCACCATCGCCAACGTGGCCCTGCCGACCATCTCCGGCAACCTCGGCGTGAGCTATGAGCAGGGCACCTGGGTGATCACCTCGTTCGCCGTGAGCAACGCTATCGCCTTGCCGCTGACCGGCTGGTTGAGCCGGCGCTTCGGCGAAGTGAAGTTGTTCATCTGGGCCACCTTGTTGTTCGTGCTGGCTTCGTTCCTGTGCGGGATCGCCCAGTCGATGCCGGAGCTGGTGGCTTTTCGCGTGCTCCAGGGCGTGGTCGCGGGGCCGCTGTACCCCATGACCCAGACCTTGCTGATCGCCGTGTACCCACCCGCCAAGCGAGGCATGGCGCTGGCCTTGCTGGCCATGGTCACGGTAGTGGCGCCGATTGCCGGGCCGATTCTCGGCGGCTGGATCACCGACAGCTACAGCTGGCCGTGGATCTTCTTCATCAACGTGCCCATCGGCCTGTTCGCCGCCGCCGTGGTGCGCCAGCAGATGCGTACACGGCCGGTCACCACCAGCCGCCAGCCTATGGACTACATCGGCCTGCTGACGTTGATCATCGGTGTCGGGGCGTTGCAGGTGGTACTGGACAAAGGCAACGACCTGGACTGGTTCGAGTCGTCGTTCATCGTCGTGGGCAGCCTGGTCTCGGTGGTATTCCTGGCGATCTTCGTGATCTGGGAGCTGACCGACCGCCATCCGGTGGTCAACTTGCGGCTGTTCGTGCACCGCAACTTCCGCGTGGGCACCTTGGTGATGGTCGGTGGCTACGCCGGCTTCTTCGGCATCAACCTGATCCTGCCGCAATGGTTGCAGACGCAGATGGGCTATACCGCCACCTGGGCGGGCCTTGCGGTGGCGCCGATCGGCCTGTTGCCGGTGGTCCTGTCGCCCTTCGTGGGCAAGTACGCGCATCGGGTGGATCTGCGCCTGCTGGCGGGCCTGGCCTTCCTGGCGATCGGTGCCAGCTGCTACATGCGCGCAGGCTTCACCAACGAGGTGGACTTCCAGCACGTGGCGCTGGTGCAGCTGTTCATGGGCATTGGCGTGGCGCTGTTCTTCATGCCGACCTTGAGCATCCTGCTGTCGGACCTGCCCCCACATCAGATCGCCGACGGCTCGGGCCTCGCGACGTTCCTGCGCACCCTGGGCGGTAGCTTCGCCGCATCGCTGACCACCTGGATATGGATCCGCCGCGCCGAGCAACACCATGCCTACCTGAGCGAGCACATCAGCGAGTACGATCCGGCGACCCAGCATGCCCTGGGGCAGCTGGGCGGGGCCAACCCACAGAGCTATGCGCAACTGGAGCGCATCCTCAACGGCCAGGCCTACATGATGTCGACGGTGGACTATTTCACCTTGATGACCTGGGTGTTCGCCGGCCTGATCCTGCTGGTGTGGCTGGCGCGACCGCCGTTCACCGCCAAGGCGGCGCCGGCTTCGGCTGGGCATTGATAGCTGTGTGAAGCCTGTGGGAGCCGCTTTCGCCCTGCGCCCTTCGAGGGCATTCACAAGCATCGCCTTTTCCCCTATTGTCGGGAATCCATTCCCAGAGCAATTGGCGGATTCATGGAGAAGGTCATCGTCATCACCGGTGCCAGCCGTGGCATCGGCGCTGCCACGGCGCTGCTGGCGGCACAACAGGGCTACCGCATCTGCATCAACTACCACGCCGACGACCAGGCCGCTGAACAGGTACTGGCCCAAGTGCGCGCGTTGGGCGCCACGGCCATCGCCGTGCGTGCCGATGCCAGTGTCGAGGATGAAGTGTCCCAGCTGTTCCACCGCGTCGACCAGGAGCTTGGCCCGGTTACCGCGCTGGTCAACAACGCCGGGACCATTGGCCAGCAGAGCCGGGTCGAGGAAATGTCCGAATTCCGCCTGCTCAAGGTGATGAAGACCAACGTGGTCGGGCCGATGCTGTGTGCCAAGCACGCCTTGCTGCGCATGGCCCGTCGTCATGGCGGGCAGGGCGGGGCGATCGTCAACGTGTCGTCGGTGGCGGCACGGCTTGGCTCGCCCAATGAGTACGTCGACTATGCCGCCTCCAAGGGCGCGCTGGATACCTTCACACTGGGGCTCGCCAAGGAAGTAGCAGGCGAGGGCGTGCGGGTCAACGGCGTACGCCCCGGCTATATCCACACCGGCTTTCATGCCCTGAGCGGTGACCCGGACCGTGTGGCCAAGCTTGAGCCTGGCCTGCCGATGGGGCGGGGCGGGCGGCCTGAAGAGGTGGCCGAGGCGATCATGTGGCTGCTGTCGGACAAGGCATCCTATTCGACAGGCAGCTTCATCGATCTGGGGGGCGGGCGCTAGGCCGCTTCCCGTAGCCGGCATGCAGGTCTGTCAGAATGACCTGACGATCTTCCCCAACGTCTCCATGGCCTGTTCCGCGGTGTCGTGCCAAGGGCTGCCGTAGTTCAGGCGAATGCAATTGCCAAAGCGTCGGGTCGGCGAGAAGATCGGCCCCGGTGCGATGCTGATGCCTTGGGCCAGGGCCAGGTGGAACAGCTTGAGGGCGTCCATCTGTTCGGGCAGTTCCAGCCACAGGAAATAACCACCGGTGGGGTGGCTGACCCGGGTCTGGGCCGGAAAGTGCCGGGCGATTGCGCCGAGCATGCTCAGTTGCTGGCCCTCCAGGGCGTAGCGCAGTTTGCGCAGATGCCGGTCGTAGCCGCCGTGCTGCAGATAGTCGGCAATGGCCGCCTGGGCCGGCATCGAGGCGCACAATGAGGTCATCAGCTTGAGCCGTTCGATCTTCTGGGCGAAACGCCCGGCCGCCACCCAGCCGATGCGGTAGCCGGGTGCCAGGCTCTTGGAGAACGAACTGCAATGCATCACCAGGCCATCGGTATCGAATGCTTTGGCCGGCTTGGGCGCTTGCTGCGAATAATAGAGTTCCGCGTAGACATCGTCTTCGATCAGCGGCACCTGGTGGCGGCGCAACAGTTCGACCAGTTCCTGTTTCTTCGCCTCCGGCATGCTGGCACCTACCGGGTTCTGGAAATTCGTCATGCACCACACGGCCTTGATCGGGTGTTTCTCCAGGGTCTGGGCCAACGCTCCCAGGTCCATGCCTTCGCGTGGATGGACCGGAACTTCCACGGCCTTAAGTTTGAGCCGTTCCAGTACCTGAAGGCAGGCATAGAAAGCTGGTGCCTCGATGGCCACCAGGTCGCCGGGCTGGGTGACCGCCTGCAGGCACAGGTTCAGGGCTTCCAGCGCGCCATTGGTGATCAGCAGCTCCTCCATCGGCAACATCAGGCCTGTGACCATGTAGCGCAGGGCGATTTGCCGCCGTAGCTGTGGATTGCCCGGCGACAGGTCGGTGACCACCATCTGCGGGTCCATGGCGCGGCTGGCACTGGCCAGTGAGCGCGACAGACGTTGCAGCGGAAACAGTTCCGGGCTGGGGAAGGCCGAGCCGAACGGCACGGTGTGCGGGTCCTTGATCGAGTCGAGGATGGAAAACACCAAGGCACTGACATCCACGTCGGTGGACTCACTGACCGGTGCCTGGGCGAGAGGTTCACTGAACTGGCGTGGCGCGTGGGCATTGACGAAATAGCCCGAGCGCGGCCGGGCCCGGATCAGGCCGCGACGCTCGAGCAGGTAGTAGGCTTGGAACACCGTGGACGGGCTGACCCCATGGGTCTGGCTCGCGTAGCGCACCGAGGGCACGCGCTGGCCAGGGGCGAGCACCCCGGAGCGGATCAGTTCGGCAATGTCGTCGGCGAATCGTTCGTAGCGTTTCATCGTGGCTCGGCAGGCAGGTGACACATCAGTGTAAGGGATCAGCGGTTCAGTGGTGCGACGAAGCGGCTACGGGCCTGGCTGCAGGTCGATGGCGCGCCCAGTGCGCAGACTTCGAAGATCAGTTCCTGGGTACTGTCGGCCGGGCGCTCGGCGAGCAGGGCGACCGACACCGGCAACTCATTCATTTCGCCGGCGGGGATGGCGAATACAGTCTTGGCGTTCAACTCCAAGCCTTCGGCCTCCACCAGGCGCAGGTGATACTGTTGCGGCTGTTGGGTCTTGTTGATGATCTTGAGCAGGTAGATGTTCTCGATCTGGCCCTGGGCGTTCTCGCGGAACAGGCTGCGGTCCTTGATCACATCCAGCGACACCATCGGGCGCATGTCCAAGGCCACGCTGAGGGCGCCGACCATCAGCAGCAGGGCGCCGGCGTAGCCGAGCAGGCGTGGGCGCAGCCAGTGGGTTTTGCCACCGTGCAGGTTGTGTTCGGACTTGTAGCCGATCAGGCCGCGGGCGTAGCCCATCTTGTCCATCACGCCGTCGCAGGCATCGATGCAGGCGGCGCAACCGATGCAGGCCATCTGCAGTCCATCACGGATATCGATGCCGGTGGGGCAGACTTGCACACACAAGGTGCAGTCGATGCAGTCGCCCAGGCCCTGGACCTGCGGGTCGCTGCCTTTTTTGCGCGGGCCACGGGCTTCGCCACGGCGCGGGTCGTAGGCCACCGCCAGGGTGTCCTTGTCGAACATCACGCTCTGGAAGCGCGCATAAGGGCACATGTGCAGGCATACGGCCTCGCGCAACCAACCGGCATTGAGGTAGGTGGCGATGGTGAAGAAGACGACCCAGAACAGTGGTACGCCGCCCAGCTGCAAGGTGAACAGGTCGATGGCCAGAGCGCGGATCGGGGTGAAGTAGCCGACGAAGGTCAGGCCGGTGACCACGCCAATGGCCAACCACAGGCCATGCTTGAGGCCACGGCGTGCGACTTTCTCGAGGCTCCAGGGGGCTGCGGCAAGCTTGATACGCTGGTTGCGATCACCTTCGCTGACCTTTTCGCACCACATGAACAACCACGTCCAGACGCTTTGCGGGCAGCTGTAGCCGCACCATACGCGGCCGGCGAATACGGTGATGGCGAACAGGCCGAAAGCGCAGATGATCAGCAGCGCCGACAGCAGAATGAAGTCCTGCGGCCAGAAGGTCGCGCCGAAGATATGGAACTTGCTCTCGGACAGGTCCCAGAGCACTGCCTGGCGACCGTTCCAGTTCAGCCAGGCGGTGCCGAAGAACAACACGAACAGCGCACCGGCAAAGCCGATGCGCAGGTTACGGTACAGGCCGGTGAAACTGCGGGTGTGGATGCCGCTGTCATCCAGGGCCTTGCGCTTTTGTACCGGCGCGGCAACCTCGATGACCTGGCTGGGGATTTTATCGCTCATGGCGCGGTGCTCGTCTGCTTCGATCAGGCCCGTTCACTATGAGGCGTGGTCTGTTTTCAGCACAGGCTCAGGTGGCGCGATAAAAACCGTATCAGATGGTCGTGGATTGTCGCGCAGCGCTTAGATCACGGAGCCTGGCGCGCTGGCCTTCAGATGCCTGCGACTATCTAGCGCACCGGCCACGGTGAGCGCGTCGGCTTCGGCCTCGGTAATGGGGACGCGTTGGCCGGCAAGCAGCGCCACGGACATGCGCAGCTGTTCATCGGTGACGATCTCGATGTCCGGGCCTTCGGCCTCAAGGCGCAGGTCCTCGCCGATCAGCGTGCAGCGACGGGTGGTTTCATCGATTTCAACGGGCATGGCGAATTCCTCCTGTGACAGTCATCGGTTGTGACCGCACCAGGTTCGCGGTTGCTGCATCGTTCCGCTCGGCGGGGCCGATCGCACTCCGGGCAGGCGCAACGGTCAACCTACAGGGGAACGGTGCATAAAAGGGTGATGCACAACCTGGGAGGCACAGCATGGATCCTTGGTGGTACACGATATGGCAGGCGATACAGGCTGAATTCGCCGACATCACCGATGTGCGCGAGGTCACCCAAGTCCTCGTGCGCCTGATCATGGCGGCGCTTCTGGGCGCGGTGCTGGGTTTCGAGCGCGAGCACAAGGGCAAATCGGCGGGCGTGCGCACGCATATGCTGGTATCCCTGGGCGCGGCGCTGTTCGTACTGGCGCCGAGCATGGCCGGCGCGAACGAACAGGCATTGAGCCGAGTGATCCAGGGCATTGTCGCGGGCATCGGCTTTCTCGGCGCCGGTACCATTCTCAAGGGAAACGGCACGGACACCAGCCATGTGAAAGGCCTGACCACCGCCGCTGGGCTGTGGATGACCGCCGCCATCGGTACCGCCGCCGGGATGGGCCGCGAAGCCACGGCGGTGATCAGCACGGTGTTGGCGCTGTTGGTGCTGGGCAGCATGCCGGTGCTGGTGGAGAAGATCGAGGGCGAGGAGGAGAAGCTGGAAGGGGATGACAGGAAGCACTGAGGGGAGCCGAAGCTCCCCTCATAAGCGTTGTTGCGTGCTCTTTTTTTATTATTGGAGACTGGCCTGTTGTTGTTTTTGTCAGCCTTTGCCTCTGTACCGCGGGTGGCCCCCATTCGGGGCACAAGAGCAAACGTATTTTTTTGAGCGCCGACCTGCCTTCATCATTGCTGATCCGAACCTGGCTGCCGCTACCTGAAGGTAGTTTTATTGTTCTGTGCCAGACCGCGGGGCGAACCCCTGAAAAGCGTGTTTACTCCAAAAAAATCTGCTTGCTACGCCTCTGCCGTGTTGTTCTTGTTATGTCAGAGCCGTTACCTGTTGTTTTTATTGGGTATCGCGTTTTTGTTCTTGTTATGCCAGAGACAAAGCAGGTGCCGTGCCAACTTTTTAAAACCTTTTAAAATCAAAGGCTTGGGTGATGTCTGAGAAATCGGGGTACCTGAAAATCTGCCGATTTGTTTCCCTGTTACCCGATTTTTCGCTGGCAAACGTGGGGGAGGTAACACTCCACCCACACGAATGTGACACCTCGATGATTTATCGTGCGCTATAGGCCCGTGCGACCCGCGACCCATTGTCGCGGCCCAGCACCGTGCTGATGCGCTGGCCAGCGGCGATCAGTCGCGCAAGGTCGATGCCGGTCTCGATACCCAGGCCCTGCATCAGGTAGACCACGTCCTCGGTCGCGATGTTGCCGGTAGCACCCTTGGCATAGGGGCAGCCGCCCAGGCCTGCGACCGAGCTGTCGAACACCTGGATGCCTTCGAGCAGGCTGGCATAGACATTGGCCAGGGCCTGGCCATAGGTGTCATGGAAATGCCCGGCCAACCGCTCGCGCGGCACATGGGCCGAAACCACCTCGAACAACCGGCGGGTGTCGCCTGCGGTACCGGTGCCGATGGTATCGCCCAGGGAGACTTCGTAGCAGCCCATCTCGTGCAGTGCACGGGCCACTGGCGCGACCTGCTCGGCACTGACCTTGCCTTCATAGGGGCAGCCCAGCACGCAGGAGACATAGCCACGCACGCGTACGCCGTGGTTGCGCGCTGCGTCCATGATCGGCTCGAAGCGCTTGAGGCTGTCACTGATCGAGCAGTTGATGTTGCGCTGGGAAAACGCCTCGGAGGCGGCCGCGAATACCGCCACCTCCTTCACGCCCGCCGCCAGGGCATCTTCGAAGCCGCGTAGGTTGGGCGCCAGTGCGGCATAGGTCACGCCTGAACGCTGCCTGATCGCCGCGAATACCTCGGCCGAGCCCGCCATCTGCGGTACCCACTTGGGCGAGACGAAACTGCCCACTTCGATATAAGACAGCCCAGCATCGGTCAAGTCATCCACCAGCCGGACCTTGTCGGCGACGCTGATGGGCTGGGCTTCGTTCTGCAGGCCGTCGCGTGGGCCGACCTCGACCAGGCGGACATTCTGGGGCAATGACATGGCGGGATTCCTGTGGCGGATCAATGGCTGTTGTTGTGGTGCTGCTTGTTCAAGGTGGCGGCCAGGGCCTGTTCACAGCGCTCCTGGGCGGTGTCCAGCTCCAGGTGCATCTGCTGGATGTCGAGCATTTGCTGCTCCAGCTGGGCGCGACGTTCGGCGATCTTGGCGAGCATGCTGGTCAGCTGCTTGAGGTTGCCGCCGCTGGGGTCGTACAACTCGATCAGCTCACGGCACTCGGCCAATGAAAAACCAATGCGTTTGCCCCGCAGGATCAGTTTCAGGGTGACCTTGTCACGCGCTGAATAGATGCGTTCCAGCCCCCGACGCTCAGGGCTGAGCAGGCCTTGTTCCTCATAGAAGCGGATCGCGCGCGTGGTGATGTCCAGTTCGCGGGACAGGTCGGAAATGCTGTAGGTCTGGGTGCTCATGCTCGGGCTCGGAAGAGTGGATAGCCGTAAGCTAAAGGCAGGTTGACGTATACGTCAAGCAAGCCGTTCCGGGCCATGTTCCGACAGGGAAGGCGGAACATCGTAAAGAGCAGCGGTTCGCACGAGCACTGTGGGAGCAGTGGGGGAACCTACTTTTCCAATAGCGACACCATCTCCCGATAACCACGCTGGCGCGCATGTTCCAAGGCCGTCACGCCATCCTTGTCGGTGATCATCGGGTCCGCACCGGCCGCCAGTAGACGACGCACGATCTCTACATGACGTGGGCCGCCGTCGCCGAGGATCACCGCTTCGAGCAGGGCGGTCCAGTGCAGCCGGTTGAGGTGGTCCACGTCGACGCCGGCATCGATCAGCAGCTGCACGGTCTCGACATGCCCGCGTTCGGCAGCGGGGATCAATGCCGTACCGCCGTAGCGGTTGGTGCTCTTGAGGTCGGCCCCGTGATCCAGGGTCAGGCGCAGGATGTCGTTCAGGCCGCGGGCGCCGGCATACAGGTAGGGGCTGTCTTGGATATTGTCCTTGGCGTTGACGTCGGCGCCGGCCTCGATGAGCGCCTTGGCCGCGTCCACGCGGTTGGCGCGGGTGGCGACCAGCAGCGCCGTACGCTCTTGGCTGTCGCGGGCATCCACTGTGGCCCCCTGGTCGAGCAGGTGGCGTACGGCTGTGGCATCGCCACGTTGGGCGGCATCGAGCAACTGGATATCCATGGCAGAGGTCTCGGCGTGGGCAGCGAAGCTTGTGAACAAGGCGAAGAGGGCAGTGGCGAACGGCAAGCGCATGGGCTGGGCTCCTGATTGACCGGATTTCATCCTAGGAAAACCACAGGTCGGCTTGGAAGTTAATTATCCGCATGGCATGCAGTGCATTTCTTGATACGAGTCGCTTTGCAGCTTTTCACGCAGGTTCGGCTAAAATCGCTGTTTTTGGCACATGTTGCCCCTCGATTACAGGACGTCACGCTTGAAAAGGCCTTCGCACACACTGCCGCTTGCTCTTTGCTGCCTCCTGGCCCTGACCAGTTGCGGCTGGGGCGGGCGGGCAGGGCCGCCTTCCCTGCCACCTGCACCGGAACTTGCCTCCGGCTATCGTGCAGGCCTGGTACCTACTCAGGCCAGCCGCCATATGGCCGCTGCAGCCAACCCGCTGGCCAGCGAGGCGGGGCGGGCCATGTTGCGTGCCGGTGGCAGCGCCATCGATGCGGCAATCGCCATGCAGGCGGTGCTCACCTTGGTCGAGCCGCAGTCCAGCGGCATTGGCGGTGGGGCGTTCATCCTGTATTGGGACGGCCGGAACGTGCAGGCCTTCGATGGTCGCGAAAGCGCCCCCAGCGGTGTTACTCCAGACCTGTTCCTCAAGCCGGACGGCACACCCATGGCCTTCAGGGATGCCCAGATCGGCGGTCGCTCGGTCGCGGTGCCTGGCGTGCTGCGGGCGCTGAAACTGGCCCATGAGCAGCATGGCAGGTTGCCGTGGCGCGACCTCTTCGCGCCGGCCATCGAATTGGCGCGCGAGGGCTTCCCGGTTTCCAGCCGCCTGCATACATTGCTGGCCTCCGACGCCTTCATTGCCGGTTCGCCGAGCATGGCTCGCTATTTCCTCGATGCCCAGGGCAAGCCGCTGGCGGTTGGCGCGCTGCTGAAAAATCCCGAGCTTGCCCAGACCCTGGAACTGATCGCCGACCAGGGCCCGGATGGGTTCTACACCGGGGCGGTTGCCGAGGCGATGGTGGCCGCCGTACGTGGCCACGCCAACCCTGGTGTCTTGTCACTCGAGGACCTGCGCCAGTACCGGGCCAAGCCCCGCACCGCCTTGTGTGGCCCCTACAAGGCCTGGCGTATCTGCGGCATGCCGCCGCCGTCTTCCGGTGCGGTCGCCGTGCTGCAGACACTGGGCATTCTCGAAGCGCTGCAAACGGCGACGCCCCGGCTGGACCTCGCACGCATGCCGCCCGTGCCGGTACCGTCCTTGGCGGGCCTGGAGCCGACACCCACGGCGGTTCACCTGATTGCCGAGGCCGAGCGTCTGGCCTATGCCGATCGCGCCCAGTACCTGGGCGACAGCGACTATGTCCCGGTCAATACCCAGGGCTTGCTCGACAAGGCCTACCTGGCCGAACGCGCCAGGCTGATCGGTGCGCGGAGCATGAAGCACGCGCAGGCCGGGTCCCCACCTGGCGCCGACCTGTCGCTGGCCCCGGACCGCTCGCCGTTGCGCGTCGCCACGTCCCATGTCTCGGCAGTCGACGAGCAGGGCGGGGCCGTCGCCATGACCACCTCGGTGGAAGCCGCGTTCGGCTCGCACCTGTTCGTCAAGGGGTTCGTCCTTAACAATCACCTCACCGATTTCTCCTTCGTGCCGAGCGAGGGTGGCCGGTTGGTCGCCAACCGCGTCGAGGCGGGCAAGCGGCCGCTGTCGTCCATGTCGCCGACGTTGGTGTTTTCTCGCCAGAGCGGCGAGCTGGTGGCCAGCCTCGGCTCGCCCGGTGGCTCGCAGATCATCGGCTACGTGAACAAGGCGCTGATCGGGCTGCTGGATTGGCAACTCGACCCTCAGCAGACCATCAATCTGCCCAATTTCGGCAGCCGCAATGTCGGCACCGAAGTGGAGGCGGGCCTGGTCAGCCCGAAGCTGGTGCATGCGCTCCAGACGCTGGGCCATGAGGTAACGCCGATGACGATGACCAGCGGTACCCAGGTCATCCAACGCACGCCTGATGGCTGGTCGGCCGGTGCCGACCCGCGCCGCGAAGGGGTGGCGCTGGGCGACTGATTCCTTGGGCGCTGTTGCCCGCCATGGGCAGGCGTGCTAGAAATCGAGCCTGCCATTCAAAAGTTGAATAGTTCCATGTCTATCAGCGTTAAATCGAATAGGGCTCTTTTCGACCTGGACTTGTTGCGTGCCATTGTCGTAGTGGCTGACTGCGGCAGTTTCACCACCGCCGCGACACGCCTGCATTCGACCCAGTCCACCATCAGCCAGAAGGTGCGCCGGCTGGAAGACATGGTCGGCCATCGCCTGCTGGTGCGAGGCAACCGTGACGTGCTGCCCACCGATGCGGGGCAGACGCTGCTCGGTTATGCCCGCCACATGCTCGCGCTCAATGACCAGATGCTTGAAGCCCTCGCTGGTGCCATGGTGGGCGTGACCGTACGCCTCGGGGTCCCCGAGGATTTCGTTGGCGGGCGCACCACCAATGCCTTGTCGGCGTTCAGCCGGCGCCACCCCGAGGTCAAGCTGGAAGTCACCAGCGGGCTGTGCCGCGACCTCAGCCAGGCCTACGACAACGGCGAGCTGGACCTGGTACTGCTCAAGCAGCGCCGCAATGCGCGCGAGGGCGTGGCCTGCTGGCCGGAGCGCCTGCAGTGGATCGACAGCGTGCGGACCCCGGCGTTCGAGCTGGACCCCATTCCCTTGGTGACCTTTCCGCCCCGGGGGCTATACCGGGACGACATGATCACCGCCATCGAAGGGATGGGCCGGCGATGGCGCATCAGTTTCACCAGCTCCAGCCTGAGCGGGATACAGGCTGCAGTGGCCGACGGCATGGGCATCAGCCTGTTGCCGCCGCGCGCGGCGACTGCCGAGCACAGGGTACTGGGCGCAGGGCAAGGGCTACCGGAGGTGGACAGCTACGAGATCGTGGTCGTGCACCGCCCCACTGCGGATGCCATGGTGCGGGCTCTGGCCGACGTACTCACGGAGCTTCTCGCTGCCCATGAAATCTGATGGGTGCAACTCTCTCTGTTTGTTCGGTGTGATTTTTTAAGGTAATTCCTACACAAAAGGTGCAACCACTCCTCGGGCGGGGCTATGCAAGTGCAACCCGATCAGCGCACAATCGCGCCCCTCTTTTTCGGTTGAGGTGCGCGAGGCCCCGTGTTTCGCCACTCTCAGCCTGTTGCAGTCTTGCGAGTGGAGTTGCACCCGGAATGAATGAGCAGGCCCCAAGCGTCGAACAGCGCTTCGAAGAATCGACCTCCGCTACCCTTGGCAGCTGGTCGCGACAAGACACCACCTGGATGCTGGGCCTGTTTGGCACGGCGATCGGTGCCGGGACCTTGTTCCTGCCGATCAACGCCGGCCTTGGCGGTTTCTGGCCGCTGCTGATCCTGGCCGTGCTGGCCTTCCCGATGACCTACTACGCCCACCGTGGCCTGACCCGTTTCGTCCTTTCCGGTCGCAGTGGCGATATCACCGACGTAGTGGAGGAACACTTCGGGCTCAAGGCCGGTGCCTTGATCACCGTGCTGTACTTCTTCGCCATCTTCCCGATCCTGCTGATCTATAGCGTTGCCCTGACCAACACCGTCAGCAGCTTCATGGAGCACCAACTGCACATGACCCCGCCACCGCGAGCGATCCTGTCGTTCGTGCTGATCCTGGGCCTGTTGGCGATCGTGCGTTGCGGCGAGCAGGCCACGGTCAAGGTCATGAGCCTGCTGGTGTATCCGTTCATCGTTGCCCTTGCCTTGCTGGCCCTGTACCTGGTGCCGCACTGGAACGGCGGCATCCTGGACAGCGCCGCCACGCTGCCGACCGGTTCGGCCTTCCTGCATACCCTGTGGCTGGCGATTCCGGTGATGGTGTTCTCCTTCAACCACTCGCCGATCATTTCGGCCTTCGCGGTCGACCAGAAGCGCCGCTATGGTGAGCATGCCGACCAGCGCAGTGGCCAGATCCTGGCCCGTGCCCACCTGCTGATGGTGGCCATGGTGCTGTTCTTCGTCTTCAGTTGCGTGCTGACCCTCAGCAGCGCACAGCTGGCCGAGGCCAAGGCGCAGAACCTGTCGATCCTGTCTTACCTGGCCAACCATTTCAGCAACCCGGCCATTGCCTTTGCGGCGCCGCTGATTGCTTTCATCGCCATCGCCAAGTCGTTCCTGGGCCATTACATCGGTGCCAGCGAAGGCCTCAAGGGCATCATCGCCAAGGCTGGTCTGCGCCCCGGCGCCAAGGCCCTGGACCGCGTGGTCGCCGCGCTGATGCTGGTGGTGTGCTGGGTCGTCGCTACCCTGAACCCGAGCATCCTGGGCATGATCGAGTCCCTGGGCGGCCCGATCATCGCGGCGCTGCTGTTCCTGATGCCGATGTACGCCATCCGTCGCGTGCCGTCGATGCGCAAGTACAGCGGCGCGATGTCCAACGTCTTCGTCGTGGTGCTTGGCCTGATCGCCATGTCTTCGGTGCTCTACTCTGTGGTGGGCAGCCTGCTGGGCTGAGCCGCTGAACAATGGTGCCCAGGCAGTTTTGTTGCTGCCTGGGTATTTTTTTGTCCACAAAAAAAGCCAGGAAATAGAACAATTTAACTTTTCCGATAGGCACCTGAGCGCCTTCATGCTTAACTCAGGCTCCTTTTCAAACCGCGTACAAGGATTTCGTCATGGCTCAAGTGACCCTCAAAGGCAACCCAGTCAAGGTCAACGGCAACCTGCCACAGGCGGGCGCTCAGGCACCGGCTTTCTCCCTGGTCGGTGAAGGCCTGGCCGACAAGTCGCTGAAGGACTACGCCGGCAAGCGCAAGGTGCTGAACATCTTCCCAAGCGTCGACACCCCGACCTGCGCGACGTCCGTGCGCAAGTTCAATGCCCAGGCCAACGACCTCGCCAACACCGTGGTGCTGTGCATCTCCGCCGACCTGCCGTTCGCCCAGGCCCGTTTCTGCGGTGCCGAAGGCCTGGAGAACGTGCAGAACCTGTCGACCCTGCGTGGTCGCGAGTTCCTGGAGAACTACGGCGTTGCCATCGCCGACGGCCCGCTGACTGGCCTGGCTGCTCGCGCGGTGGTGGTGCTGGACGAGAACGACAAGGTCCTGCACAGCGAGCTGGTTGGCGAGATCGCCGACGAGCCGAACTACGACGCAGCGCTGGCTGTCCTGAAGTAAGCGTACCGGGGCGCTTCGCGCCCCATCGTTGATTCTGGGCTTTGCCCTTGATCGCGGGGCAGGTCGGACTGCCGCTCCCACAGAGCCCTACGAGATCAACATGACGGCCTGGAACGATTTCCAGGCCGTTTTCATTTAAAGTTCAGCACCTTGGCAACGTAAGGCGAAGGTAAATGCCTGGTAAAGGTGCTTTGCTAACACCGCCCCAGTGCTTATCGTTCAACCTCCCCAAGTCGTCATCACCGAACAAGGTTCGTTCAACCCATGCAAGCTTCTGTCTCTCGCTCCCCTCGTCGCTGGCTTTTCGGCCTGCTGATCCTGCTGCTGGTGGCCTTGCTGGCCTGGTGGCTGTGGCCCGCGACGCCGCCCCACCAGGCGCAGCCCAGCGGCCGGCCGGGGAAGGGCATGGGCATGGGAATGGGCGGGCGCCCAGGCTTTGGCGCCTCCAGTGATCCGGTGCCGGTGCGTGTGGCGCCGGTGCATGTCGGTGACTTCCCGCTGTACTACAAGGCCTTGGGTACCGTTACCGCGACCAATACCGTCAACGTACGCAGCCGTGTGGCCGGTGAGCTGGTCAAGATCCACTTCAAGGAGGGCCAGCAGGTCAAGGCTGGCGAGCTGCTGGCCGAGATCGACCCACGCCCGTACCGCATCGCCTTGCAACAGGCCGAAGGGACCCTGGCGCAGAACCAAGCCCAATTGAAGAACGCCCAGGTCGACCTGGCGCGCTACAAGGGCCTGTACGCCGAGGACAGCATCGCCAAGCAGACCCTCGACACCGCCGAGGCCCAGGTGGCGCAGTTCCAGGGGCTGGTCAAGACCAACCAGGCCGCGGTCGCCGACGCTCGCCTGAACCTGGACTTCACCCAGATCCGCGCCCCGATCAGCGGTCGCGTCGGCCTGCGCCAGCTCGACCTGGGCAACCTGGTGGCAGCCAACGACACCACTGCCCTGGTGGTCATCACCCAGACCCAGCCGATCAGTGTCGCCTTCACCCTGCCGGAAACCGAACTCTCCACGGTACTCGCGCGCTACCGCAGCGGTGCCAGCCTGCCGGTCGAGGCGTGGGACCGCGCAGACAGCAAACTGCAGTCCACCGGTGTGCTGGGCAGCCTCGACAACCAGATCGACACCACCACCGGTACCCTGAAGTTCAAGGCCCGGTTCGATAACCAGGACCAGGCGCTGTTCCCCAACCAGTTCGTCAATGTGCGCCTGCTGGCCGACACGCTCAAGCAGGTGGTGCTGGCTCCGGCCGCGACGATCCAGTTCGGCAATGACGGTACCTTCGCCTACGTGGTCAACGCCGAAAGCAAAGTCAATATCCGCAAGGTCAAGGTCGGTGCCAGCGATGGTGAACAGAGCGTGATCCTGGAAGGCTTGGCCGCAGGCGATCGCCTGGTGCTCGAAGGCACCGACCGCCTGCGCGAAGGCAGCAAGGTCGAAGTGGTGGAAGACAGCTCGCAAGTACCGACCACCCCCGGCCAACACCTGCAGGGCCAGGATGCCAAGGGCTCGGCCCAGGCCGGTGAATCGGGCAAGGCCGGCGCATGAACCTCTCGCGCCTGTTCATCCTGCGGCCGGTCGCCACCACGCTGAGCATGCTGGCCATCGTCCTGGCCGGCCTGATCGCCTACAAGCTGCTGCCGGTCTCGGCGCTGCCCCAAGTCGACTACCCGACCATCCGCGTCATGACCCTGTACCCCGGCGCCAGCCCACAGGTCATGACCAGTGCGGTCACCGCCCCGCTGGAACGCCAGTTCGGCCAGATGCCCGGCCTGACCCAGATGGCCTCGACCAGCTCCGGCGGCGCCTCGGTACTGACCCTGCGCTTCAATCTCGACATGAACATGGACGTCGCCGAACAGCAGGTACAGGCCGCGATCAACGCCGCCACCAACCTGCTGCCCAGCGACCTGCCGGCGCCGCCGGTGTACAACAAGGTCAACCCGGCCGACACCCCGGTCCTGACCCTGGCCATTGCTTCTAAAACCATGCCGCTGCCCAAGCTCAACGACCTGGTCGATACCCGTGTGGCGCAGAAGCTGGCGCAGATCAGCGGCGTTGGCATGGTCAGCATCGCCGGTGGCCAGCGTCAGGCGGTGCGCATCAAGGTCAACGTCGACGCCCTGGCGGCCAACGGCCTGAACCTCGAGGACGTGCGCACCCTGATCGGGGCATCCAACGTCAACCAGCCCAAGGGCAACTTCGATGGCCCGACCCGTGTATCGATGCTCGACGCCAACGACCAGCTGCGCTCGCCTGAGGAATACGCCAACCTGATCCTGGCCTACAACAATGGGGCACCGCTGCGCCTGAAGGATGTCGCCGAGATCGTCGATGGCGCCGAGAACGAGCGCCTCGCGGCCTGGGCCAACGAAAACCAGGCCGTGCTGCTGAACATCCAGCGCCAGCCCGGGGCCAACGTCATCGAAGTGGTCGACCTGATCAAGGCCATGCTCCCGTCGATCACCGACAACCTGCCGGCCGGCCTGGACGTGATGGTCCTGACCGACCGTACCCAGACCATCCGTGCCGCGGTCAAGGATGTGCAGCACGAACTGCTGATCGCCATCGCCCTGGTGGTCATGGTCACCTTCGTCTTCCTGCGCCGCTTCAGCGCCACTGTCATCCCGTCGATCGCCGTGCCGCTGTCGCTGATCGGTACCTTCGGCGTGATGTACCTGGCCGGCTTCTCGATCAACAACCTGACCCTGATGGCCCTGACCATCGCCACCGGCTTCGTGGTGGATGACGCCATCGTCATGCTGGAGAACATCTCGCGACACATCGAGGAGGGCGAGACGCCGTTGCAGGCGGCGCTCAAGGGCGCCCGGCAGATCGGCTTCACCTTGGTTTCGCTGACCTTCTCGTTGATCGCGGTGCTGATCCCGCTGCTGTTCATGGCCGATGTGGTCGGCCGCCTGTTCCGCGAGTTCGCCATCACCCTGGCGGTGGCGATCCTGATCTCCCTGGTGGTGTCGCTGACCCTCACGCCGATGATGTGCGCACGCCTGCTCAAGCGCGAGCCCAAAGAAGAAGAACAGGGGCGCTTCTACCGTGCCAGCGGCGCCTGGATCGACTGGCTGATCGAGCGCTATGGCCGTGGCCTGCAGTGGGTCCTCAAGCACCAGCCGCTGACCTTGCTGGTCGCTGTCGCCAGCCTGGCGCTGACGGTGTTCCTCTACATCATCGTGCCCAAGGGTTTCTTCCCGGTGCAGGACACCGGGGTGATCCAGGGCATTTCCGAAGCACCGCAATCCACCTCGTTCGCCGCCATGAGCGAACGCCAGCAGGCCCTGAGCAAGGTGATCCTGCAGGACCCGGCTGTGCAGAGCCTGTCGTCCTATATCGGCGTGGACGGCGACAACGCCACCCTCAACAGCGGCCGCCTGCTGATCAACCTCAAGCCCCACGGCGAGCGCGATGTCACCGCCAGCGAGGTGATCGAGCGCCTGCAACCGCAGCTCGACACGCTGGTGGGCATTCGCCTGTTCATGCAGCCGGTGCAGGATCTGAGCATCGAGGACCGGGTCAGCCGTACCCAGTACCAGTTCAGCCTGTCGTCCCCGGACGCCGACCTGCTCGCCGAGTGGAGCGGCAAGCTGGTCCAGGCCCTGCAGCAGCGCCCCGAACTCCAGGACGTGGCCAGCGACCTGCAGGACAAGGGCCTGCAGGTATACCTGGTGATCGACCGTGACATGGCCAGCCGCCTGGGCATCAGCGTGTCGCAGATCACCAATGCCTTGTACGACGCGTTCGGCCAGCGGCAGATCTCCACCATCTACACCCAGGCCAGCCAGTACCGCGTGGTGCTGCAGTCGCAGACCGCCTCGAGCATCGGCCCGCAGGCGCTGGAGTCGATCCACGTCAAGGCCAGCGACGGGGGCCAGGTGCGTCTCTCGGCGCTCGCCCGCATCGAGCAGCGCCAGGCGCAGCTGGCGATTTCCCATATCGGCCAGTTCCCAGCGGTGATGATGTCGTTCAACCTGGCCCATGGCGCCTCCCTGGGCGAGGCGGTCAAGGTCATCGAGCAGGTGCAGCAGCAGATCGGCATGCCGCTGGGCGTGCAGACGCGCTTCCAGGGCGCCGCCGAAGCGTTCCAGGCCTCGTTGTCGAGCACCTTGCTGCTGATCCTGGCGGCGGTGGTGACCATGTACATTGTGTTGGGCGTGCTCTACGAGAGCTACATCCATCCGGTGACCATCCTCTCGACATTGCCGTCGGCAGCGGTCGGCGCGTTGCTGGCCTTGCTGCTGAGCGGCAATGACCTGGGCATGATCGCCATCATCGGCATCATCCTGCTGATCGGCATCGTCAAGAAGAACGCCATCATGATGATCGACTTCGCCCTGGAGGCCGAGCGCCACCAGGGCATGTCCCCACGCGAGGCGATCTACCAGGCTGCGCTGCTGCGCTTCCGGCCGATCCTGATGACCACCCTGGCTGCATTGTTCGGTGCTGTGCCGCTGATGCTCGCCACCGGCTCCGGCGCCGAGCTGCGCCAGCCGCTGGGGCTGGTGATGGTCGGCGGCCTGCTGGTCAGCCAGGTGTTGACGCTGTTCACCACGCCGGTCATTTACCTGTACTTCGACCGCCTGGCTCGCCGCTGGCGCCCGGCCACCGACACGCAGCAGGCCGAGGCATGAATCTCTCCGGGCCTTTCATCCGCCGGCCGGTGGCGACCATGCTGCTGAGCCTGGCGATCATGCTGCTCGGTGGCGTGAGCTTCGGCCTGCTACCGGTCTCGCCTTTGCCGCAAATGGATTTCCCGGTGATCGTGGTGCAGGCCAACCTGCCGGGCGCCAGCCCCGAAGTCATGGCCGCGACGGTGGCCACACCGCTGGAGCGCAAGCTGGGCAGCATCGCCGGCGTCACCACGCTGACCAGCAGCTCCAACCAGGGCTCGACCCGCGTGATCATCGGCTTCGAGATGGGCCGCGATATCGACGGTGCGGCGCGCGAGGTGCAGGCGGCGATCAATGCCACGCGCAACCTCTTGCCCAGCGGCATGCGCAGCATGCCCACCTACCGCAAGATCAACCCGTCGCAGGCGCCGATCATGGTGCTGTCGCTGACCTCCGATGTGCTGCAGAAAGGCCAGCTGTACGACCTGGCCGATACCATCCTGGCCCAGAGCCTGTCCCAGGTCAGTGGGGTGGGGGAAGTGCAGATCGGCGGCAGTTCGCTGCCGGCGGTGCGCATCGCCGTGGAGCCACAGTTGCTCAACCAGTACGGCCTGTCACTGGACGAGGTGCGCACGGCGGTGGCCAACGCCAACCAGCGCCGGCCCATGGGGTTCGTCGAGGACGCCGAGCGCAACTGGCAGGTGCGGGCCAACGACCAGCTGGAAAAAGCCGACGACTACAAGCCGGTGGTGATCCGTCAGCAGGACGGTTCGATCCTGCGCCTGGCGGACGTGGCCACCATCACCGATGGCGTGGAGAACCGCTACAACAGCGGCTTCTTCAACGACCAGAGCGCCGTACTGCTGGTGGTCAACCGCCAGTCCGGCGCCAACATCATCCAGACGGTCGAGCAGATCAAGACCCAGCTGCCCGCCTTGCAGTCGCTGCTGCCGGCCAGCGTCAAGCTGGATGTGGCCATGGACCGCTCGCCGGTGATCAAGGCCACCCTGAAGGAAGCCGAGCACACCTTGCTGATCGCCGTGGTGCTGGTGATCCTGGTGGTCTATCTGTTTCTGGGCAACTTGCGCGCGTCGCTGATCCCCAGCCTGGCCGTGCCGGTGTCGCTGGTCGGCACCTTCGCGGTCATGTACCTGTGCGGCTTTTCCCTGAACAACCTGTCGCTGATGGCGCTGATTCTCGCCACGGGCCTGGTGGTCGACGATGCCATCGTCGTACTGGAGAACATCTCCCGGCACATCGAAGAGGGCCAGCCGCCCATGCGTGCGGCTTTCCTGGGGGCCAAGGAGGTGGGGTTCACGCTGCTGTCGATGAACGTCTCGCTGGTGGCGGTGTTCGTCTCGATCCTGTTCATGGGGGGCATCGTCCGCGGCTTGTTCCTGGAGTTTTCCATCACCCTGGCAGCCGCCATCCTGGTTTCGCTGCTGGTGTCGTTGACGCTGACGCCAATGCTGTGCTCGCGCTGGCTCAAGCCCCACGCCCAGGAGCAGAACCGCCTGCAGCAGTGGAGCGACCGTGTGCACCAACGCATGGTTGCGGCCTATGACCGCAGCCTGGGCTGGGCCCTGCGGCACAAGCGTCTGACCCTGCTCAGCCTGCTGGTGACCATCGGGGTCAATATCGCCTTGTACGTGGTGGTGCCCAAGACCCTCATGCCGCAGCAGGACACCGGTCAACTGCAGGGTTTCATCCGGGGCGACGATGGCCTGTCGTTCAGCGTGATGCAGCCGAAGATGGAAATCTATCGCCGGGCCCTGCTGGCAGACCCTGCGGTGCAGAGCGTGGCCGGCTTCATCGGTGGCAACAGCGGCACCAACAATGCCTTCGTGCTGGTACGCCTCAAGCCGATCGCCGAGCGCAAGCTGTCGGCCCAGCAGGTGATCGAGCGCCTGCGTAAGGAAATGCCCAAGGTGCCCGGCGGGCGCCTGTTCCTGATGGCTGACCAGGACCTGCAATTGGGCAGCGCCGGGCGCGACCAGTCCACTTCGCAGTACCTCTATACCCTGCAGAGCGGTGACCTGGCGGCACTGCGCGAATGGTTCCCCAAGGTGGTCGCTGCCCTGCGCGCCTTGCCGCAGCTGACCGCCATCGATGCCCGTGATGGCGCCGGCACCCAGCAGGTGACGCTGGTGGTCGATCGCGACCAGGCCAAGCGCCTGGGCATCGACATGGACATGGTCACCACGGTGCTGAACAATGCCTACAGCCAGCGGCAGATTTCGACCATCTACGACAGCCTCAACCAGTACCAGGTGGTGCTGGAGATCAACCCCAGGTATGCCTGGGACCCCAAGACCCTGGAACAGGTGCAGGTGATCACTGCCGATGGTGCCCGGGTGCCGCTGTCCACCTTCGCCCATTACGAGAACAGCCTGGCCAATGACCGCGTCAGCCATGAGGGCCAGTTCGCCTCCGAGAACATTGCCTTCGACGTTGCCGAAGGCTACAGCCCGGACCAGGCGATGGCGGCGGTGGAGCGCGCGGTGGCCACGCTCGGCCTGCCAGAGGAAGTGATCGCCAAGCTCGGTGGTACGGCCGACGTGTTCGCCAAGACCACCCAGGGCCAGCCACTGATGATCCTCGGCGCCCTGGTGCTGGTGTACCTGGTGCTGGGAATCCTCTACGAGAGCTATATCCATCCGCTGACCATCCTCTCCACCTTGCCGTCGGCCGGTGTCGGCGCCTTGCTCGCATTGTATGCCACGGGTGGCGAGTTCAGCTTGATCTCGCTGCTGGGGCTGTTCTTGCTGATCGGGGTGGTGAAGAAGAACGCCATTCTGATGATCGACCTGGCCTTGCAGCTGGAGCGCCATGATGGCCTGAGCCCGGAGGAGTCCATCCGTCGGGCGTGCCTGCTGCGCCTGCGCCCGATCCTGATGACCACCCTGGCGGCTATCCTTGGCGCGCTTCCGCTGCTGCTCAGCCGTGCCGAGGGCGCCGAAATGCGCCAGCCCTTGGGCCTGACCATCATCGGTGGCCTGGTATTCAGCCAGGTCCTGACCCTCTACACCACGCCGGTGGTCTATTTGTACCTCGACCGCCTGCGCCACCGTTTCAACCGTTGGCGCGGCGTGCGCACCGACGCCGCACTGGATACCCCGCTATGAATTTCGCCCAGACTCCACTTCACCGCGCCCTGCAGAGGCTGACCTGCGGGCGTGGCTCGCGACTGGTCGGCGCTGGCCTGTGCGCAGCACTGCTCAGTGCCTGTACCTTGAGCCCGGACTATCACCGCCCAGCGCTTGCGACCCCGGCACAGTTCAAGCAGGCCGAAGGCTGGACCCAGGCCAACCCCTCCGACGCCATCGCCCGAGGGGCTTGGTGGGAAATCTACGGTGACAGCGGGCTGAACGCGCTGGTCGATGAGCTCAACCGCAGCAACCAGACCGTTGCCCAGTACGAGGCCCAGTACCGCCAAGCCCAGGCTCTGGTGCGCAGCAGCCGGGGCGCGCTGTTCCCCAGCCTCGACCTGTCGGTGGGCAAGACCCGTTCGGCCCAGGGCACCGGCAGCAGCAGCTCGAGCTTGTCCAACAACAGCAGCGGTATTCGCAACACCTACAACGCCCAGCTTGGCGTGAGTTGGGAGATCGACCTGTGGGGCAAGCTGCGCGAAACCTTGAATGCCAATGAGGCCAGTGCCCAGGCGAGCCTGGCGGACCTGGCCGCCATTCGCTTGAGCCTGCAGTCGGAACTGGTGCAGAACTACCTGCAGTTGCGTGTCATCGATGAACACAAGCGCCTGCTGGAAGCCACCGTGGCGGCCTACGAGCGCTCGTTGCGGATGAACCAGAACCAGTACCGGGCAGGTGTCGCCGGGCCAGATGCGGTCGCTCAGGCGCGAACCCAGCTCAAGAGCACCCAGGCGGACCTCATCGACCTGGCCTGGCAGCGTGCCCAGTACGAGAATGCTATTGCCGTCTTGCTGGGCAAGGCGCCGGCGGATTTTGCCCTGGCCGACAGCAAGGCCATTCCGGCGTTGCCGCAGATTCCGCTGGCGCTGCCTTCGCAATTGCTGGAACGCCGCCCCGACATCGCAGCGGCCGAACGCAACGTGATGGCCGCCAACGCCAATATCGGGGTGGCCCGCGCGGCCTATTTTCCGGACCTGAGCCTGAGCATGAGCGGTGGTTATTCCAGCAGCAGCTTCAGCAACTGGATCGAACTGCCCAACCGCTACTGGTCGGTGGGGCCCTCGCTGGCCATGACGTTGTTCGATGCCGGCAGGCGCAGTGCCGAGGTCGACCGCACCGTCGCGGTATACGACCAGACCGTGGCCCAGTACCGTCAAACCGTGCTCGATGGATTCAAGGAAGTGGAAAACTACCTAGTACAGCTGAAGGTATACGGCGACGAAGCGGTGGTACGCCAGGAGGCGTTGGAGGCGGCCCGTGAATCGTTGCGCCTGACCGAGAACCAGTATCGCGCCGGCCTGATCAGCTACCTGGATGTGGTCAACGTGCAGACCACCGCGCTGAGCAATGAACGCAGCGTGCTGAGCTTGCTGCAGGGCAGGTTGGTTGCCAGCGTACAGCTGATCGCCGCGCTGGGGGGAGGCTGGGATGCCAAGCAGGCCCTGGCCGAGGCTGATCAAAGGCACTGACGGCGGTGTTCGGCAGAGACTTCAGCAATTAATAAAGATTGTATTCATTTCGGACTGATTGAAATGAGTGGGCAGGGTACATGAAAGTAAATAATTGATAACCTCGTAGGGTTGCTGGTTATGGCAGAGGGGGTGTGGCTCTAAGCTTTCCATATACATGCATCCGTGGCGTATGGCGTTGTGCGGTTTTACAACCCGCAAGTGGCCACGAACTCGGGTGCATCCTTTAAACCAAATAACTTTCCGCGCACCGACTGGGAGGCGTGAGGTTGTTTGGTTTGAACAAGTCGCAAGGCTATATATGGAGAGGATATAGATTAATGCCGCAAAATACTCAGCCGCCGGTTGCGATATGTGCAAAAACCGGTGTTCGTTCATTGGCACCTGTTGGTCTTCTTAGTTGTGCGCAGTTGCGCAAGTTGGACGATACACTCACGTCGAGCGACGTGCAGGCGTTGCACGCGGCCGCGACCAAGGCCAACCAGGATGCGGTACTGCTGGAAAAGAAAATCCTCACCCGCGCCTCGCCCCTGCTGCCCCAGGCGATCAGACGCGGCATCCAGCATCCGGACGTTTCGTTGCACGACTACAAAGAATGGTTCGGCGGCCGCGCAGCGAAGTTTGCCGCCCCAGGCAGTGTCGCCTCGATGTTCTCGCCAGCCGCCTACCTGGCAGCCCTGTACCGGGAAGCGAAAAAACTCTACCCCGCAGGCAATGCCTGGCATATCGACACACGTCGCCCTGACCTGAAGAACCTGGTGCTCAGCCAG
>NZ_JBLUPW010000021.1:0-94435 GCF_048068175.1 Pseudomonas sp. NY15356
GATATCGATGCCGATCAGTGTCACTGTGCTCATGATGACGATCTCCGCGGTAAAAGCCCCCTGCGAAATCGTAGCTTTCGCAGGGGGCGGGGTGACCATCTCATTAGGGGGGCCTGAAGAACCGTTAGACCATGCCTTCGGGCGCAGTCGAGGCGGTCTGACCACCAAGATTCACATGGTGTGCGATGCCAATGGCGTGCCATTGCATTTCAGGCTTTCACCAGGACAAGCCAGTGATGTCTCCCACGCTCAGCCGCTGCTGCACGCTCAGCCGCTGCTGGATGCTGTAAAAATTGCTGGCAAGCCAGGACGACCGCGTAAACGTAGCCGGTGGTTGCTGGCTGACAAGGGATACGATGCCGAGCACCTGCGCCAGTACTGCGACCGTTACCGAATGCAGCCGGTAATCCCATTGCGCGCTATGCCGCGCAAACCTCGACCTGGCTTGCCCCGACTGTTTGACCGGCCCAAATACCGGCAACGGAACATCATTGAGCGGATGTTTGGCTGGCTGAAAGAAAATCGCAGGATCGGCACTCGCTATGACAAGCTGGCCAAGAGCTTTGCAGCCATGGTCACCTTGGCCTGCAGCCTACGTTGCATGCGGCAATACTTTTCGTACAAAGCCTAGTCATCCATGGCTGCAGCATATCCAAAATTTTGTTCGCGAAAAAAATTGCGCGGAAAAATCACTTATTCCCCTCCCGCCGACGCGCTTTGCCTCGCGAAATAGTGCAAAGCCCAGCCCTGGTGCAGGCTAGCCCCGGGGCAGGCCCAGCGCGGGCCGCGTAGAGCACCAGGGCATTGCACACTGCGCAAAGAATTGAGACCTATGCAGTGCGGTACAGTCCGATGTGTCCGCCAGCGAGCAAGCCAAAGCAAAGCACTAAAGCGTCATTTTTATTTGCAACCCAACCGCCAGCGCGTTTCCTCTTTGTTTACCAAAGAATGCACCAGGCTCGATGTAGTACTGCACGTCGGGGCGCAGCAGTAGCCAAGGGGTCACTTGCGCACCGTAGTTCAGCTCCAGCACTTGCTCGCCGCTATCCAGACCACTGATCATGGAATATTGCTCTGCACCGGCTTCCTGCACATCGCGGGTGCGCGGGTTAATCACGGCGCGGCCATAGCCAAAGGAAATGGAGTCTTGCGGGCGGCTGTCAAACGGCTTTTGCCTAACCAGGCCCACGGAGTACCAGCGACGCATGGGTGAGGTCGCAGCGTTACTGGTGGCAGCTTGCCCGAACAACCGTAGGGCACTCGCTGGGTCTTGCTCATCGCGCCAGATCGCCTGGTCGACCAGCAAGTAAGCGCCTGTACGACTGCTGCTTTTACCGGTGCCGCCAATCTTGGGGTAATCGGATGTATCGTAGTACCAGCCCACTTTGTACTGGCCGTTGAGGAAGGCGCCGTTATTGATGATCGCCTCCAGTGGCATGATGGCGCCCGTCGTGCCATTGGCGGGCATGGCGAAGGCTTTGGATACGCGCGCGTTGTACTCCGGGTTGACTTGGAACAACGCCGTTTGCAGCGTCAGCGACGGGTTGACGTCATACCGCAACTCGCCACCCCAGTGGGCTGTCGGGTAGTTACCCCAGCCACTGCCGCTGGACATGGTCAGCGGGTGTGCACAAAAGCCGGCGCTGACAAAGTTGGCCAGGATCGGCATGCCACCGAACTCGGTGCCCATGACCATGTAGCCAACCTTGGCGGACAAGTCGGGGGAGAACAGATTGCGCTGGTAACTCAACTCCGTCAGCCGGGTGTACTCGCCCCCATAGATTTCTTGCGCGGACATGCGGTTGCCAATCAGGTCCTCGGTGGCACTGTGGCCGCGACGATCATTGACCAGCACTTGCACACGACCGGCATTTGGAATGTCGAGCAGTTTGCTCAAGTCAAACTGCGCGCCCAGACGTATCTGTTGTGCATAGCGGGTGCCGCGCTTGATGCCGCCATTCAGGCTGGAAAGGGTTTCCGAGGTGTAGTCACCCGTCAGCTTTATACCTTGCTCCTCCAGCTTCTGGCGCTGTCCGCCCCAGTTGCCAGTGAGCGTAGGTTGCGTCATCAGGCTGGCAGTGCCTGCCAGTGCGCAAGGCAGGGGCAGGAAACACAGGGACAAGCCGCTGCACAGGCTGCAGGCCAGCACGATGCGGAGGGGTAATGACATGGTGGGCAGGCTCCCTTGCGTGAAAATCGTTGCACAGCCCAGGCTTGCGAGAGGGCCGACTGGAAAGAAAAATCCCCGCGAACGGGGATTTTTCATAGGGCATCAACGAAGCGTTACGGCTTGCTGCTGTCAGGCAGCGCGTACGCGATGATGTAGTCGCCCACATCTGGCGAGTGGCTCATGCCGCCCGCGGAGATCACCACATACTGTTTGCCGGTGGTGGGCGACTTGTAAATCAGCGGGGCCGCCACGGCGCCCACTGGCAAGCGGGCCTTCCAGACTTCCTTACCGGTTTTCGAGTCGAGTGCACGCAGGTAGTAGTCCTGAGTGCCAGCGAAGAACACCAGGCCGGATGCCGTCGAGGTCGGGCCACCCAGCGTCGGCATACCCAGCGGGATCTGCATATGCGTCTTGATCCCCAGGGGGCCAGTATCCTGAACCGTGCCCAGTGGCACCTGCCATACCAGCTTCTGGGTATTCAGGTCGATCGCGCTCATGCTGCCAAACGGTGGGGTATTGCATGGCACGCCCAGCGGCGACTGGAGAATGTCGATCTTCACGCCGCCATAGATACCTGCAACCTGCGGGCGAATGGTGCCCATGAAACCAGGCACTTCATCGGTCGAGACTTTGTACTTACGGGTGTTTTCCTGGGTTACCAGCGACATGCGCAACGGCATGCGCATGTCGTTGACGAACATCATGCCGGTGTTTTCATCGATGGAAATACCACCCCAGTTCATGCCACCCAGCAGCCCGGGCCATTCAATGTACGGCTTCTCGGTGGGCGGTGTGAACGGGCCGACGTATACCGAGTCCTTGAACATGATGCGGCAGTAGAGTTGGTCGAAGGTGGATACCCCCCACATCGATTGCTCGGTCAGTGGGTCCGCACCAATCACCGGCATGCCGGTCGAGAACGGTTGGGTTGGCGAAAGGTGTTCGCCTTCTGCAGCCGGTGAGGTGGGAACAGGGCGTTCCTGGACTTCTGTGACGGGCTGACCAGTACGGCGGTCCAGTACGAAGATATTGCCGGTCTTGGTGGTCTGAATCAGCACCGGGGTCTTCACCCCTTGCGCATTGTTCATTTCGTAGAGCACGGGTTGCGACGGCAGGTCGTAGTCCCAGACATCATGATGGACAGTCTGGTAAACCCACTTCGCCTTACCCGTCGACGCGTCGACCGCGACAATCGCTGTGCCGAACTTCTCCTTCACCTGATTCCGGTCGCCACCCCAATAGTCAGGCGGGCCGTTACCGGTTGGCAGGTAGACCAGGTTCAATTCCTTATCGTAGGTAGGAACGGTCCATACGTTAGGTGTTTCCAGCGCGAACTGATGGTCAGCCGCCGCTGTGTCGGTGCCCTCGGGCGCGCCGACATCCCACGCCCATACCAGCGCACCGGTCAGCACATCGAACGCACGTACGGCACCGGAAGGCTCGCCGGCCACGATGTCACGTACCCAACCACCCACCACCGTGAGGTGGCCCATGACGACCGGCAGCGATGTCGGGTGGTAGCGCTTGCTGTTTTCCGTTGGTCCCATGCCTTTCTTGAGGTCAACGAAACCTTGCTCGCCAAAGTTAGGGCACAGGTTGCCAGTGTGTGCGTCCAGGGCAAACAAGCGGGCATCCACCGACGACACCAGAATGCGCTGGCGACATTGCTGTTCGCTGGCATGCGAGGCCTTGGCCTCGGCGCTCAGGCTGTCGTCGCGGTCGATGTCGTAATAGCCCACACCTCGACAGGTCACGTGCTCGGCGCTCTTGGCGTGCGGATCGAACTTCCAGAGCGGTTTGCCGCTGTCGCCATCCAGCGCGGTGATCAGGTTTTCCGGAGTGCACGAGTAGAGCACGTTGCCAATCTGCAACGGCGTGTTCTCGTCGACGCCGGCACCTGGGCCGGTAGTTCTACGACCGGTCCGGTAGGTCCAGGCAACTTGCAGATCCTTAACGTTTTCCGGGGTAATTTCTGTGTAGGGGGCAAAGCGCGTTCCCGAAGCGTTGCGCCCGAAGAACTCCCAGTTGTCCGGGGCCTCAGCGGTTGCATCCGGGATTGCCGGGCTACCAGCTGCAATCGGGTTGGAGATCCCGCCGTGGGGGAAGAAGGCGGCGATGAACGTGGCGATCAAGGCCAGGAACACAGCAAACCCGGCGCGATTGGCGGCTCGACGTGTGCCCGACGCAGTATCGGGTAACGCAGCTCCGACCCACAGGCTCAGGGTCAGGATGATTGCTGGAACAACCAGGCGAGGCAGCAGTTGCCAGTAACTGAACTGACCAACTTCGTAAAAAGCCCATGCGCAAGTAGCAAGGAAAATCAGAATGGAAAGCACGATACTGAGCTTCTTACGCAAGAATGCAAGCACAGCCAGCACTACGTAAGCCAGCCCTGCCAGCAAGTAATAACTTGAACCGCCCAAGGCCAGAAGCTTGGCACCGCCATAAATCAATGCCAGCGCTACACACATTACAAGTAGCGAGAAAAGAATCCGCCCGGCACCGCTTAACGAGCGCCTCCCAGCGTTGCTGCAATTATCATCCGTCATAGTGTGTAAGCTCAATTGGTGAGTACATAGCTGCTCCCTCAGGGGTGCGAGCAAACAAGCCAAGGAAAGGGTGGCCTCTGGTTTTGGCAGGTGGTACGAACAGAAGCTTCGGGAAGGTTTTCGCCAACAATAGATTTCGTGTAAAGCGTCAGCGATACAGATTAAGCGCTACTAGCCGCAGAACAAATCAGGTAAGTCAGCTGACACGAAAAATCTATAAACTCGGTATAAGCCCTACATTAAAACCCATAACCCATGGCTTAACGCCATTACAAGAATAATCCAAAACAGCCGCCCCAATAAATTCACACTATTGAAAAAGATTTTTTTCAAATCAGCAACAATCAGTCTTGCCCTATGAAACCGATGCCCGCAGCACGCCAACCTCTAGCTTTCCAATGAGCCACAGTTGTTACGCCATTTGCAAAAGACCTTCTCCAAAAACGATAAGGTTAGAAGAATGGTCTTCTTGTAATATAATTCTACCCTATCTATATGCATCCCAACTGATAGGGTGAGACGATGTCCCACTTTTCAAAAGGAGCCATGTTATGTGGACAAAACCTGCCTTCACTGACCTGCGCATTGGCTTTGAAGTCACCATGTACTTCGCTAATCGCTAAATTTTTATTCAAACTTCACGCCTCGGCCTGCCGGGGCTCTTCCTTTTCCGACAATATTTCTGAAATAGCAGACGGCCATTCAGGGCCTGAAGAAGAAACCTAAGTCAGTACTTAAGGTATGTCAAAAGCCCAGAGATGCCATAGACGGATCTCACCAGGTGTTCCGCCAGCCTGGTAGGCCCACTGACGATCATGAGTGCTCTTACCGCAGACAGGTACGGGTAGACCCGACTGAACAAGATGTTTCGCATTCTCCTGCCTTACGAGCAAAGCTGAGTCGCTCTTCAGTGGCGCTTCCAGAGAATCAATCTTCCGGAGTGGCTGTTTCCGGTATACCGAGCATCCGCCAGAGACAGTACAGCCAAGGTACACTGCCCAGCTTGGGCAAGCTTCTCTAGATTACGCTCAAAACCACATACTACGTGGCCTCCAGCTGTGCTAACCTACGCTCAGCTTTGAGTGGTTTCGCTAGGCATGTCGGTTAGCCAAGCAACTCATAATCCTTTGGTCCACGGTTCGAGTCCGTGTGGGCCCACCATCTTTAAAGCCGCGCACTGTGCGGCTTTGCCGTTTCTGCAGCCTCACATTTTCGCGGATATAGACCTTTCACAAGCGGGACAAGCGTCCACACTGTGTCCACACCGGTCCGCAATCAGGTTCCACTCTGACAGAACCCTACCAACTCAAAGCCAAACGGCCTGGCTTGGAAAATAGACAGTGAGCCGAATAGGTTCGCTAATCGGCTCATCGATGAAGGCCTCTCATGAACGACGCGCTCTGGATTTGGCAACAACCCGAGTAGCCACACTTCAGCTGGCAAGCCGAAGCGCTTGCATGCGCTCATCACCGGCACGCAGCTGAGCACACGAGCTAGATATCGCGGCGCAACAGGGTTTTCCCGAAATTCTGGAACACCTGGGTGTACTGCTTTCGCCAGTTGTTCGCCCAGAACTCGGCATCCGGGAACGTACCATCCAGGGACCGGGCGGCCAACACGTCGCTTGGCGCGATTTCCTCAGGCTGCTGCTGGCTCAGCATTGGGAACGCCATGTAGGCCCTGAATTTTTTCGAAAACACTTTATCGATTGCGGTGCCGGAATAAGGGGCATGACTCAACAGATGTCGGCACCCCTCGCTCGACAAGATATAGGCATGCGTCCCTTTGGTGCGCACCCTTGCCACCCCTCTGTACCAGGTGAGCCATACCCGGCCAAGGTTGGCGCCCAGGTAGAACAACTCAGGCGATTTCTTGTTCAGGAACGTATTGATCTGGCTGACTTGCTGAACGCCGAACGGCACCAGCGTCGCATCGTCCTCCAGCACCAGCACACGCCGATAGCCTCGTTCCAGCGCCAACCGCGCGCATTTCATATGGGAATCGAAGCATCCACGTTCCGGGCTTTGCTGGTCGCGCTCGACGATGAGGAACTCAATCGCGAGGCCACTGCCGTGGAACTCTTTCGTTAGCAACGCGCGCCGGTCTTCGCGCTCGCGAAGACTGATGCAAAATACGCCATCAACGTCCAGTTGACTCAAATCCTTTGTTTTCGACATGCCAAACCATTGCGAACTGATTTTTCAAAAACTCGATGGCAGCTAGCGCTGGCACCCCTGAAAATTGGATCCGCGACATTGTCGCCGAAATAACATCATTACGCCACGACGTTCAGCGCATGCGCTTCGTCGCCCCGATTGCACATGAGCCACGGGTATAGCGCAGGCGGAACGAACAGTACATTTCAAACTCTATAGCATTTGTTGCTTCTACCTAACCTAGAGATAAACGCGACCCCATGCGTACTGCTTCCTCCTTGCCCGAACGAGCCGAGGAATTCGAAAAGTGTCGGAATATTGCTAGCGGCCCAGTCATCCTTTTGGCCTCGGGCGTCTCGGCCAAGCACTTTCCCATCGATGAATTCCCCAATGTGCCGATCATCGCCATGAACGGCTCTATCGCAATGCTGGATACGGCAGGGACTAACCCGTTTTTCTATGTATGCACGGATCGGGACTTTTCACGCCAGCAGCCCCAGTTGTTTGCACAAGCCATGGCAAAGAGTCAGCGGGTGGCGATGTGGCAGGATCAGTACGAAACACTGTCGGCCCCACCGGCCGGTGAGGTTTTTTTCCTGCACAAAGCCCCTGACCTGTCTTTCTTTCAGCGCTATGTCCATCGAGACCAGGCGCTGGTACGCAATCGAAACAGCCTGGATAGACGTGCTCGCTCGCTGGGTTTCAGCAAGGACCTCTCCCATGGTTTCTTCGACGCGCGTACCGTGGCTTACGTAGCGCTACAGATTGCCTATCACGTGGGTTTTAGCCGGGTATTCCTCGTAGGTGTCGACCTGGATCAGTCGGCAGGGCGTTTCTACGAAAAGGACGACTCGCACAGATCGCCTTGTGGTCTGGACCAGCATTTTGAAGAGCGAATCTTGCCGTCATTCGAACTGACGGCACGGCAGGTCGTTGGCGAGCGCTTCAGAATCTACAATCTGTCTGCCCGTTCTCGGATTCCGGAGAGTGTGGTGCCAAAGATCACGCTCGAGGCATTCAGGGGCATGGTCAACTAGAGCCTTTGGGATAATGCTGTCTGTTTGAGCAGTTGGGGCCGCTACGCGCCCCGTCGCGGGACAAGCCCGCTCCTACAGGGACGTCGCCATTTTTGAGGTCATCTCTCGATGACAACGGCAGTGCGCTGGTTGTAGAAAACGCAGTTGTCGGGAATAGGCTTGTTGACCAATGACATGGCACCGATGGTCACGTTGTCGCCTATGTGAACATCATCCGAAATCACGCAACTGTTCGCACCGATGCTGACATTGTCGCCGAGCTCCAAGCGATAACGCTTCAGCCCCAATGTCTTGATGCCGATGGTGCAGTTCTGGCGAATGAACAGGTTGCGTCCGATTCGAGCGTGGCCACTGATCACCACGCCCGGCAGGTGAGCGATACGTACCCCAGGCCCAATCGAAGCCTCCAGGCCAATGTCGACGGCATACTTCAAGTTCAAACGTTCATTGAGCCGACGCGCATAGGCCGCACATGCGCCTCCCTTGCCATGGCAGTATTGGGCGAAGCGGAACCAGAATAGGTAGCGCAACTTATTGTCCTTGCGCGCACGGCGAAGCACGTTGAAGAACAGACTGGTACACCGGCCTGGCTTTTTCTTGTTGGAGACTTCCGTGCGCCAACATTCGAGCAATTCTTCGAATGTCACTGTTGGGCCTGCTTGCAGAGCTGAGGGTCGATGATGGAGGGCATCCACGTGCGCCGCAAGCCAACCGCTGTATTTTCATTACGATAGGAGTCAGAGGCCTTCTTGCGCACGCTAGCCGTCCAATACTAGGCTACGCCGCTGACAAAAGAGACCCATCATGTCCGACATCCGTCCCATCGCCCTCGACGAAATCGACCGCCAGTTGATCGCCCTTCTGCAGATCAACGCGCGCGAAAGCGTCGCCACCCTCGCCCGCCAGCTGGGCATCGCCCGCACGACGGTGAACTCGCGCCTCGAGCGCCTGGAAAAGAGCAAGGTCATCACCGGCTATGGCGTGCGCCTGGGCCAGCGCCTGATCGGCGGTGGCCTGCAAGCCTATGTGGGCATCAAGGCACAACCCCGCTCGGGCAAGGACATCGTGCGCCGGCTCACCGCCATGGGGCAGGTCCAGCAACTGTGCGCGGTCAGCGGCGAATTCGACTACGTCGCCTGGCTCAGCAGCGACTCGCCCGAACAGCTGGACCAACTGCTCGACCAGATCGGCAGCCTGGAAGGGGTGGAGAAGACCACCACCTCCATCATCCTCAGCAGCAAGGTCGACCGGGGGCAACCGGGCTGAGTTGATGCGCGGGCTCATGCCTGTCGTCATTATGCGCAAAAGAACGATCGTTTAGACGATCATCCGCACATAACGACGCCACTCTGCACCTTAATTACGAACACCCCACTCCCTAAAATGGCCTCCAGGCAATTTCCTATACTCAGGCTCCGCCCCCTGCGCAGCCCCTGGCAAGGTCATCATATGAACAAGAAAAACCGCCACCCCGCCGACGGCAAGAAACCCATCACCATCTTCGGCCCGGACTTCCCCTTCGCGTTCGACGATTGGCTGGAGCACCCCGCCGGCCTGGGCAGCATCCCGGCAGAGCGCCACGGTGAGGAGGTCGCCATTGTCGGTGGCGGTATCGCGGGCCTGGTGGCGGCCTACGAGTTGATGAAGCTGGGCCTCAAGCCCGTGGTGTACGAGGCGTCCAAGCTGGGTGGGCGCCTGCGTTCGCAGGCTTTCAATGGCACCGACGGCATCGTCGCCGAGCTGGGCGGCATGCGTTTCCCGGTCTCGTCCACGGCCTTCTATCACTATGTCGACAAGCTGGGCCTTGAGACCAAGCCATTCCCCAACCCGCTGACCCCAGCCTCGGGCAGCACCGTGATCGACCTGGAAGGCCAGACCTACTACGCCGAGAAGATCTCCGACCTGCCGGCGCTGTTCCAGGAAGTGGCCGATGCCTGGGCCGATGCCTTGGAAAGCGGCGCCCAGTTCAGCGAGATCCAGCAGGCCATCCGCGACCGCGACGTGCCGCGCCTCAAGGAGCTGTGGAATACCCTGGTACCGCTGTGGGACGACCGCACCTTCTATGACTTCGTCGCCACATCGCGCTCGTTCGCCAAGCTCAGCTTCCAGCACCGCGAAGTGTTCGGCCAGGTCGGTTTCGGCACCGGCGGCTGGGATTCGGACTTCCCCAACTCGATGCTGGAAATCTTCCGCGTGGTGATGACCAACTGCGACGACCACCAGCATCTGGTGGTCGGCGGCGTGGAGCAGGTGCCGCAGGGTATCTGGCGCCACGTGCCGGAGCGCTGCGCCCATTGGCCGGCCGGCACCAGCCTCAGCTCATTGCACGGTGGTGCGCCGCGCGCCGGGGTCAAGCGCATCCACCGCGCCAGCGATGGCAGCCTGGCGGTCACCGACAACTGGGGTGACACCCGCCACTACGCGGCCGTGCTCGCCACCTGCCAGACCTGGCTGCTGACCACCCAGATCGACTGCGAGGAGTCGCTGTTCTCGCAAAAGATGTGGATGGCCCTGGACCGCACCCGCTACATGCAATCGTCCAAGACCTTCGTCATGGTCGACCGGCCGTTCTGGAAGGACAAGGACCCGGAGACCGGTCGTGACCTGATGAGCATGACGCTCACCGACCGCCTGACCCGTGGTACCTACCTGTTCGACAACGGCGACGACAAGCCCGGGGTCATCTGCCTGTCCTACGCGTGGATGAGCGACGCCCTGAAGATGCTGCCGCACCCGACCGAGAAACGCGTGCAGCTGGCCCTCGATGCCCTGAAGAAGATCTACCCGAAGACCGATATCGCCGGCCACATCATCGGTGACCCGATCACCATTTCCTGGGAAGCCGACCCGTACTTCCTCGGCGCCTTCAAGGGCGCGCTGCCGGGGCACTACCGCTATAACCAGCGCATGTACGCGCACTTCATGCAGCAGGACATGCCGGCCGAGCAGCGCGGTATCTTCATCGCCGGCGATGATGTGTCGTGGACACCGGCCTGGGTGGAAGGGGCGGTACAAACGTCGCTCAACGCCGTGTGGGGTATCATGAACCACTTCGGTGGCAAGACCCACCCGGAGAACCCAGGCCCAGGCGACGTCTTCCACGAGATCGGGCCGATCGCCCTGCCCGACTGAAGACAAGGAGGCACCATGCGCATCGCTCTCTACCAGGGCGCGCCCCGGCCACTGGACGTGGCCGGCAACCTTGAGCGCCTGCACCAGCAGGCGCAGCTGGCGGCCGCCCGCGGCGCCCAGTTGCTGGTATGCCCAGAGATGTTCCTGAGCGGCTACAACATCGGGCTGCAAGCGGTGCAACGTCTGGCCGAGGCCGATGATGGTGCGTCGGCCATGGCAGTGGTGGAAATCGCCCAGGCCAACCGCATCGCCATCGTCTACGGCTACCCCGAACAGGCCGAGGACGGCGCGATCTACAACAGCGTGCAATTGATCGATGCCCAGGGGCGCAGCCTGTGCAACTACCGCAAGACCCACCTGTTCGGTGAGCTGGACCGCGCCATGTTCAGCCCCGGCCCCGATCACTTCCCGGTGGTCGAGCTGGGCGGCTGGAAGCTCGGTTTGCTGATCTGCTACGACATCGAGTTCCCGGAGAATGCGCGTCGCCTGGCCTTGGCCGGCGCCGAACTGATCCTGGTGCCGACCGCGAATATGGAGCCTTACGACTTCATCTGCCAGGTTACCGTGCGCGCGCGAGCCCAGGAGAACCAGTGCTACCTGGTATACGCCAACTACTGTGGGACGGAAGGCGAGATCCGGTATTGCGGGCAGAGCAGTATCGTTGGGCCGGATGGGGACGTGTTGGCAATCGCTGAGCGAGAGGAGCGCGTGCTGCTGGCGGAGCTGGATCGAGAACGGGTAGTGCGCGGGCGGGAGGCGTTTCCCTACCTGACGGATTTGCGGCAGGAGCTGCATCTACGCAAAGGCTGAGATCGGTCGAGGCCGCTGCGCGGCCCAATCGCGGGGCAAGCCCGCTCCTACAAGAATGGTGCGCAATCCCTGTGGGTGCGGGCTTGCCCCGCGATTGGGTGACAAATGCGTTAGCATTACCCCATGCCCGACGCCACCCGCCACCTCACCCTCAACAACGGCTTGCAGCTCACCCTGCGCCATGCCCCGCGGCTCAAACACGCTGCGGCGGCGCTGCGGGTACACGCCGGCAGCCATGACGCCCCAGCCAGGTGGCCTGGCCTGGCGCATTTCCTGGAGCACCTGTTCTTCCTCGGCAACGCCCGCTTTCCCTTGGAAGACGGCCTGATGCGCTACGTCCAGGGTTTGGGCGGCCAGGTCAACGCCAGCACCCGCGAGCGCACCACCGACTTCTTCTTCGAAGTCCCGCCCACCGCCCTGGCAGGCGGGCTGGAGCGTCTCTGCCAGATGCTCGCCGAGCCCGACCTGGGTATCGAACGCCAGCATCGTGAGCGGGAAGTGATCCACGCGGAGTTCATCGCCTGGTCGCGCAGCCCCGAGGCCCAGCGGCAATTCGCCTTGCTCCAGCGCGTATCCGCCCGCCATCCGTTGAGCGGTTTCCAGGCGGGCAACCGGCATACCCTGCCCATTCACGACCCAGCGTTCCAGCAGGGGCTCGGACAGTTCCACCAGACGTACTACCAAGGTGGCCACATCACCCTGAGCCTGTGCGGCCCTCAGCCACTGGATGCTCTGCAGGCGCTGGGCTTGCGCTTCGCCTCGCTGTTCCCGAGCGGCAAGCGTGCTGCACGAATACCTGTGCCCCCCCTTCTCTGCGAGCCGATGGCCCCTCCGGTCGTACGAGATGGCACACTGGACCTGGTGTTCGCCCACGAGCAGTTGCCACCGCAGGCAGAACAGGCCTTCGAGCTCTTGCGCGCTTGCCTCAGTGACAATCGCCCCGGCAGCTGGTTGGGCTACGCGCGCGAACAAGGCTGGCTGCAGGGTTCGAAGGCCGAGCTTCTGTACTCACACGCAGGTCAATTGCTCTGGGCGCTGCACCTGCAGTCAAGCGAAAACGCCCCACCCGAGCAGGTCCAAGCATCGTTGCACGGCTGGCTGGGCTTCCTGCGCAAAGCGCATCCACAGGGTTTGAACGAGCTGTTCGCCCGCCTGCAATACAACCGCGAACAAGCGGCCAGCGCCCTGGAACTGGCTCGCCGGGACAGCATGAGGCTGCCTTTCCAGGGGCTGGATGAGCAAGGTCTTCGGGCATTCAGCGCACTGTTGCTGACCCTGCCCGGCAGCGAACATGGTCGATGGCAACTCCCTCCAGCCGAGCCATTGCTCCAGCCCGGCTTCAACCCGCATGACAGAGCGCCATTGCCCAAGGGGCTGGCCATCAGCACCAGCCTGCCCCCATCACGCCGTTTCGCCGCGCTCTACCTGCGCTGGCAGGTCTCGTCGGATGCACGCTCACGTTTGCAGCCGGTGTTCGTGCATGCACTGCAGCCCTTGGTCGAGCGCGCCGAGCGTGCTTCGGTGAAATTGGAATTCATCGCCATTGGCGATTGCTGGCAGCTGACTTGCGCAGGTCTACCGGAAGCCGTCGTGCATACGATGAAGGAAGCCCTGCCACTGCTAAGGGCCGCCGCGACGGCTCCCCGTGCACGGCCCTGCGCGCCGGAGCCCAAGCTGATCCCGCTGCGCATGCTGCTCAAGGCCTTGCCCGATGCCGTCCGGGGCATGACCCAGCCCGCCCCTGCAGCAGCGCAGCAATGGCCGGGCGAGCTATGGCAGGCCGCTCGCTGGCACGGGTTACTGGTGGGCTTCGACAAGGCCGCACAATCGGCCCTGGGAGCGACCTTGAAAACACTGCCAGGCCTGCCGACCGGCCTTGCATCACCCGAACCCTTCAAGGGCCGCGAGTGGCAGCAGGTAGAGACCCAGAGCAATGAACAGGCCCTGTTGCTGTTCTGCCCGCTGCCTGCATCATTGCAAGCTGCAGGCCGCCTGCTCGCCCATTTGCTGCAGGGGCCTTTCTACCAGCGCCTGCGCGTCGAGCTGCAATTGGGCTACGCCGTGTTCAGCGCCTTTCGTCAGGTCGAAGGGGTCGGTGGCCTGCTCTTCGGCGTGCAGTCGCCCAACACCAGTCTCGGGCAGATCCTTGGCCATATACTAAAGCTGCTGGCAGAAGACCTGCCGTTGGCCTCCGAAGCCCGCCAGGCGCTGGCCGCGCAATTCGAGGAAAGCGCCATGGCCAATGCCGAGGTCGCCGACTGGGCGTGGCAGACATACCTGGCGACACAAACTGACGACCTCGACCTCATGCAGCGGTCTATCCTGAATACAACGCAAGAACAACTCGATGATCTCAGGCAAGCGCTGCTGGCAGCCGATCAAGGCTGGCTGTGCTTGGCCAATGGTCCGGCACCTGATGGGCATGGGCAGTGAAATCCGCAGGATTGTTACGGAGACTGCAATGGCACTTTTCGAATAATTAACCTTTCGGTACAAATTTTTCTTGTAAGATAGCGCAATCTCAGCCAATGGAACCTCCTTCTTCAGGCGGCGCCAAACAAGTAGCTGACCACCCCAACCCCATCCGGAAGGAGAACGCCCATGTGGACCAAACCTGCATACACTGACCTGCGTATCGGCTTCGAAGTGACCATGTACTTCGCCAACCGCTGATTACCGCAGCGCTTCGACGCCTCGGTCCGCCGGGGCGTTTTCGTTTTCTGCATACGGCTTTGCACAGAGAGGGGCCATGTACATCCAGATCCTCGGTTCCGCCGCTGGCGGCGGTTTTCCCCAGTGGAACTGCAACTGCGTCAACTGCAAGGGCTACCGCGACGGCACCCTGCGCGCCACAGCGCGTACCCAGTCGTCCATTGCCCTCTCCGATGACGGTGAGCACTGGGTCCTGTGCAACGCCTCGCCGGACATCCGCGCGCAGTTGCAGGGCTTCGCGCCCATGCAGCCAGCCCGTGCCCTGCGCGATACCGGCATCGACGCGATCGTCCTGCTCGACAGCCAGATCGATCACACCACCGGCCTGCTCAGCCTGCGTGAAGGCTGCCCGCACCAGGTCTGGTGCACCGACATGGTCCACCAAGACCTGACCACCGGTTTCCCGCTGTTCAATATGCTCAGCCACTGGAACGGTGGCCTGGTGTGGAACCGCATCGAGCTGCAAGGCAGCTTCGTCATCCCAGCCTGCCCGAACCTCAGGTTCACCCCCTTCCCCCTGCGCAGCGCCGCACCACCCTATTCACCGCACCGCTTCGACCCGCACCCCGGTGACAACCTTGGCCTGCTGGTGGAGGACCTGCGTACCGGCGGCAAGCTGTTCTACGCCCCAGGCCTTGGCCAGGTCGACGACAAGCTGCTGCAGATGATGCAAGACGCCGACTGCCTGCTGGTCGATGGCACGCTGTGGGAGGATGACGAAATGCAGCGTCGGGGCGTAGGCACCCGTACCGGCCGTGAGATGGGCCACCTGGCGCAGAATGGCCCAGGCGGTATGCTCGAGGTGCTGGAGGGCTTCCCTCGCCAGCGCAAGGTGCTCATCCACATCAACAACACCAACCCGATCCTCGACGAAGCGTCCCCCGAACGGGCCGAAGTGCAACGCCGGGGCGTCGAAGTTGCCTACGACGGTATGAGTATCGAGTTGTAAGGGGGCTGCTCGCCCCTTGTAGGAGCGGCCTTGTGCCGCGACAGGGCCGCCCCGGCAGAACGCCGGAACATGGCAAGGGCTTCGCCCTTGATCGCGGGGCAAGCCCGCTCCTACAAAGACCTCGCCATAACAGGAGTCCGCCGAATGAGCGACGCACTGCCGATGTCCCCTGCCGAGTTCGAGCAGGCCCTGCGCGCCAAGGGCGCCTATTACCATATCCACCACCCGTACCACGTAGCGATGTACGAAGGCCGCGCCACCCGCGAGCAGATCCAGGGTTGGGTGGCCAATCGCTTCTACTACCAGGTCAACATCCCGATGAAGGATGCGGCGATCCTGGCCAACTGCCCGGACCGCGAAGTGCGTCGCGAGTGGATTCAGCGCCTGCTCGACCACGACGGCGCCCCGGGCGAAGATGGCGGCATCGAGGCCTGGCTACGCCTGGGCCAGGCCGTGGGCCTGGATCCGGAGCAGTTGCGCTCCCAGGAACTGGTACTGCCAGGCGTACGCTTTGCCGTGGACGCCTACGTCAACTTCGCCCGCCGCGCCAGCTGGCAGGAAGCCGCCAGCAGCTCGCTGACCGAGCTGTTCGCCCCACAGATCCACCAGTCGCGCCTGGACAGCTGGCCCCAGCACTACCCCTGGATCGACCCGGCCGGCTATGAATACTTCCGCACCCGCCTGGGCCAGGCCCGGCGTGATGTCGAACACGGCCTGGCGATCACCTTGCAGCACTACACCACCCGCCAGGGCCAGGAGCGTATGCTGGAGATCCTGCAGTTCAAGCTGGATATCCTGTGGACCATGCTCGATGCCATGAGCATGGCCTATGAATTGAACCGCCCGCCCTACCACACCGTTACCAACGAGCGGGCCTGGCACAAGGGGATCGCCCTATGAGTTTCGACCGTCGACAGGTGCCGAACTGGCGCCCGGGCTATCGTTTCCAGTATGAGCCGGCGCAGAAGGGCCATGTACTGCTCTACCCCGAGGGCATGATCAAGCTCAATGAAAGCGCGGGCCTGATCGGTGCGTTGATCGATGGGCAGCGTGACGTGGCAGCGATCATCGCCGAACTGGAGCGCCAGTTCCCCGGTATCCCGGAAGTGGCTGACGATATCGAGCAGTTCATGGAGGTGGCCCGTGCCGAACACTGGATCGTCCTCGCCTGACGTGCCGGCCAAGCCCGAGGTTGGCTTGCCGCTGTGGTTGCTGGCCGAGCTGACCTATCGCTGCCCGCTGCAGTGCCCATATTGTTCCAACCCGCTGGACTTCGCCGCCCAGGGCCAGGAGCTTTCCACCGAGCAGTGGTTCAGCGTGATGGCCCAGGCCCGCGAGCTGGGCGCGGCCCAGCTGGGCTTTTCGGGCGGTGAGCCGCTGGTGCGCCAGGACCTGGTCGAGCTGATCGGCGAGGCGCGGCGCCTTGGCTACTACACCAACCTGATCACCTCGGGCATCGGCCTGACCGAGCAGAAGATTGCCGCATTCAAGCAGGCTGGCCTGGACCATATCCAGATCAGCTTCCAGGCCAGCGACGAGCAGGTGAACAACCTGCTGGCCGGCTCGAAGAAAGCCTTCGCCCAGAAGCTTGAGATGGCCCGGGCGGTAAAGGCCCACGGCTACCCGATGGTGCTGAACTTCGTCACCCATCGGCACAACATCGACAGGATCGACCGCATCATCGAGCTGTGCATCGCCCTGGAAGCCGATTTCGTCGAGCTTGCCACCTGCCAGTTCTATGGCTGGGCGCACCTCAATCGCCTGGGGTTGCTGCCTACCCGCGCACAGTTGGAACGGGCCGAGCGCATCACCAACGAATACCGCGAGAAGCTCAAGGCGGCCGGCAACCCCTGTAAGCTGATCTTCGTCACACCGGATTACTACGAGGAGCGCCCCAAGGCCTGCATGAACGGCTGGGGCAGCCTGTTCCTCACCATCACCCCCGACGGTACCGCCCTGCCCTGCCATGGCGCACGCCAGTTGCCGGTGCAGTTTCCCAATGTACGGGAGCATGACCTGCGGCATATCTGGTACGACTCCTTCGGCTTCAACCGCTTCCGCGGCTACGACTGGATGCCCGAGCCATGCCGCTCGTGCGACGAAAAGGAAAAGGACTTCGGCGGCTGCCGCTGCCAGGCATTCATGCTCACCGGCGATGCCAGCAATGCCGACCCGGTGTGCGCCAAGTCGGCCGACCACGGCCTCATCCTCAAGGCCCGTGAAGAAGCCGAGACCGCCCAGCAGACCATCGAAGAGATGACCTTCCGCAATGAGCGCAACTCCCATGTCATTGCCCGAGGCTGATTTCAGTGCTGCCCAGGCCGTGGCTGCCGGCACCGACTTCGCCGAACTCAAGGTCGGCGCCGCCGGCCTGTTCTGGAACGAGTTCCGCCCCGCCGATGGTGCCTGCCGCCTCTGGCACTGGCGTAACGAACAGGCCCATTGCCTGACGCCCGACGGTTTCAGTGCGCGCAGCCGGGTCTATGAATATGGCGGTGGCAGCTTCTGCCTTGGCGGCGACGGGGTGGTGTTCGTCAATGAAAGCGACCAGCAGCTGTATACCCAAGCCCTCGACGGCTCGGCGCCACGTCCGCTGACCCAAGCTACGCAATGCCGCTATGGCGATGTGCTGTGGCATGAGGGTTGGGTATTCGCGGTGGAGGAGGCCCATGCCAGCCAGGTGCAGCACCGGCTGGTCGCGATCAGCGCCGAGGCCCGGAAGGTATTGGCCGAAGGCGCGGATTTCTATGCCTCGCCTACGCTCAGTGACGATGGCCGGCGCCTGGCCTGGGTCGAATGGGATCGCCCCGAGCAGCCTTGGACCGCTACCCGTCTGATGTGCCGGGAGCGCGACCGCCAAGGTGGCTGGGGCCCAGCCCGTTGTGTCGCAGGCGATGCTGGCCAGCAGGCGTCTTTGCAGCAGCCGCGCTTCGATACCCAGGGCCGGCTGTACTGCCTGTCCGACCGCAACGGCTATTGGCAACCCTGGGGTGAGGTCGACGGTGCCTGGCAGCCCTTGCCGGCTATCGCTGCGGATCATGCCGCCGCGCCTTGGCAGCTGGGCGCAAGCACCTGGCTGGCGCTCGGGCCAGACGCGTACCTTGCCAGTTGGTTCGAGGACGGTTTCGGACTGCTGGGGTTGCGCAGCGGGGGCCAGCCGGCCCAGCGCTTGGGCAGCGACTACACGCGTTTTCGCAGCCTGGCCCTGGATGAGCGGCACGTCTATGCCATCGCCGCCTCGCCACTGAATCCACCGGCGGTCATCGCCTTCGACCGGCAGACCGGGCATGCCCGGGTATTGGCTGGCGGTGGCCTGCCGCTCCCCGCCGCCCGGGTCAGCCGCCCGCGCCCGATTCGCTACCCCAGCGGCGAGGGCGAGGCCCATGGTTTCTACTACCCGGCCAGAGGCCAGGAAGGGCCATCTCCGCTGGTGGTGTTCATCCACGGCGGCCCGACCTCGGCCTGCTACCCCGTCTTCGACCCACGCATCCAGTACTGGACCCAGCGTGGCTTCGCCGTAGCCGACCTCAACTACCGCGGCAGCAGCGGCTATGGCCGTGCCTACCGCCACGCCTTGCACCTGCGCTGGGGCGAACTCGACGTGCAGGACGCCTGCGCCGCGGTCGATCACCTGGCCGGGCTGGGCCTGGTCGACCCGCACAAGGCGTTCATCCGCGGTGGCAGTGCCGGCGGCTATACCACCTTGTGCGCCCTGGCCTTTCATGACGTGTTCCGCGCTGGCGCCAGCCTCTACGGCGTCAGCGACCCGGTCGCCCTGGGGCGCGCCACGCACAAGTTCGAAGGCGACTACTTGGACTGGCTGATCGGCGACCCTGAACGTGACATCGAGCGCTACCGGCAACGCACACCCTTGCTGCATGCCGGGCGGATCAAGGCGCCGGTGATCTTCTTCCAGGGCGAGCTGGATGCCGTGGTGGTGCCAGAGCAGACCCGCGCCATGCTCGACGCGCTCAAGGCCAACGGCGTCGAGGCCGAGGGGCATTTCTATGCCGGTGAGCGGCATGGGTTTCGCCAGGCAAGGCACCTGGCCCATGCACTGGAAGAAGAATGGAAGTTCTATTGCCGGGTATTAGGCAGGTAGCGTCCTGGGGCCGCATGGCGGCCCCAGCGATATCACCGCTTGGCGATGATATAGACCGCATGCACGATGCCTGGAATGTAACCGAGCAACGTCAGCAGGATGTTCAGCCAGAACGCACCGCCGAAGCCCACCTGAAGGAACACGCCCAGTGGCGGAAGAATGATGGCGATGATGATGCGAATGAAGTCCATGCAATGCTCTCCTTGTTAGGTTTAACAAGAGACTAGCTGCATTCCTCCAAGGTTCCTCCATGGACAGCGGCGGACTGCGTTGTGCCCATCCACCGGGCAAAAAAAACGCCCCGGGCCAAAAACTGCAGGCCAAGGGCGATGCGCAGGAACGCGAGACGGTTCGTTGAAATTCGTTACGTCGCGGCGGCCATTCAGGCCGATACCTCGCGGCGGCTGTGTTGCTGGACATGCAGGCGGGCGAAGGCCCGGGCCAGGCGCAGGAGCATCTCGTCGATATTGCCCTTGCTCACGGTCAGTGCCGGAGAGAATCGCACCACGTCCACCTGCGGCGCGTTGAGCAGCAAACCCTCATGCAGCGCGGCCTCGACCAGTTCCCTGGCCAGTTCGTCGCGCAGCTGCAAGGCCCAGAGCAGCCCTTGGCCACGCACCTCGCCCTGGCCGTACCGACCGGCCAGCCGGCTGAGCCCTTCTCGCAGGTGGCGGCCACTATCCTGCACGTGCTCGAAGAAACCAGGCTCCAGCACGGTCTTGAGTACTGCCAGGCCTGCGGCGCTCATCAAGGCGTTGCCATGATGGCTGCCCTCCAGCTCGCCAGGCTCGGCGCAACACGCTGTGCCACGGGCCAGCAGGGCCGCCAGCGGCACGCCGCCCCCCAAGCCTTTACCCAGGGTGATGATGTCGGCGCGTACGCCGTACGTCTGTTCGGCGAGCAAGGCACCACAACGACCGATGCCAGTCTGGACCTCGTCGAGGATCAACAGGATCCCCAGCTCGCGGCACAGCTGCTCGACACCCTTGAGGTACTCGACCGTGGCAGGGATCACACCGGCCTCGCCCTGAATCGGCTCGAGCATGATCGCCACGGTGCGCGAGTCCACGGCTGCATGCAGGGCCGCCAGGTCATTGAATGGGACCTTGCTAAAGCCCGGCAGGCCGGGCTCGCAGCGATTGCATGGCAGCGGGTCGGAGGCCGACAGGGCGCCCAGGCTACGCCCGTGGCACGCCTGGCTGGCGGTGATGATGTGATAGGCGCCATTGCGATGCAGTTGGCCCCACTTGCGCGCCAGCTTGATTGCGCCCTCGCAGGCCTCGGCACCACTGTTGAGCAAGTAGGCCTGGTCGCTGCCCGTGCTCTGGCACAGCTGGTCGACGAGCGTCAGCAGGCCGCGACTATGAAAACCCGCCCCGGGGTTGACCAGCGCCTGCGCTTGGTTGGCCAGGGCCTTGACCAGCACGCTGGGGCTGTGGCCCAGGCTGTTGACCGCGCAACCCTGGGTGAAATCCAGATAGGCGTGCCCCTGGTCATCCCACAACCAGGAGCCCTGCCCACGTACGAACACCTGCGGTGCCCGCTCTGCGCTTGGCATCAGCCGCTCGCGAGACAGGGGCGCTGCCAGCGGCTCGCTCACGAGCGCGCGCTTGGGCTCGGCGACCACAGGGGTCGATCGGCGCAGGTTGAACAGGTTCATCGGGGCTCCAGCCATGCACGGTAGAAGGCAGCCAAGGCTTATGAGGAAGATTTATTTTGCCTGGCCTATCAAAAGTCTTTTTCCGAACGGGTAACAATAGCTGCAAAGGTTGCTGTGAACCGCCGGAATACAGCGATAGACTAGGCTTGTCGCGGGTTCGCGGCCATTTGGTTTTTCCAGCTTTTTCGATAAGTGGAACTTATGGATTTTCGTCAGTTGCGTTATTTCGTCGCGGTGTATGAAGAAGGCCATGTGGGCCGGGCCGCCGAACGCCTGTCGCTGTCTCAACCCGCACTCTCCCAGCAGATCCGCCACCTCGAGCACAGCCTCGACCTGAACCTGTTCGAGCGCAGCAACAAGCGCCTGTTGCCCACCCTGGCCGCCCACACCCTGTACAACCATGCCTTGCCGTTGCTCGATGGCCTGCAGCGCGCCCACGAGGCCATGCGCAACTTCAAGGGCCAAGCCCTGCGTACCCTGGCCATCGGCGTCATGCGCACCCTGCGGCCCAGCCTGGTGCCGCAATTGCTCGAACGTGTGCGCAAAGCTCAGCCGCACCTGGTGGTGCAGATCTATGAACTCTCGGGGATGGAAATCGAGCGGCGCCTACTCAACGGCAGCCTGGACATCGGTATCAGCTACCTGCCACCCCGCCAACCTGGCTTGCATGGCCTGTTGCTGTATGAAGACGAACTCCAGTTGGTCATCCCCAATACCCACCCCCTGAAGGATTTCAAGAAGGTCTCGGTACGCCAGGCTGCGGAATTGCCCATGCTGATGCTCGGCGAGGAGTTCCAGATGCGCCAGATCTGGCAGACCCAGTTGGCCAACCTGGGGCGCAGGCCGCAGGTGGAGGCAGAGATGAACAACATGGCAGGGATTCTCGACAGCCTGGCGCACACCGCGTTGGCGACCATCTTGCCTGGGCGGGCCAAGGATGTAGGAGAAGACGACCAGACATTGCTGTGGAAGCCCTTGAGCGAACCGCGGGTACCACTGAAGGTAGGCTTGGTATTTCGCGATGCCCAACGCCAGCAGGCCTCGGTGGAGTTGCTGCGCACATTGCTGGAAGAGGAGGCCGACATACGTCAGCCCGGCATGTCGCCCCTGGACGTGCTTGGCTGAAAAAACGCACACAAAGAAAACCCCGCCTAAGCGGGGTTTCCCAGACTGTTTCCCTTCGACATCCCTATCGCCCCACCGTCCTGGCAGGAATCCTACGTGTCCCTGTTCTGTCCTTTGCGCTTCCTGCGCTACGTCCTTGTGAGAAAGATTAACCGTGGATCCAATCTTAGGAAAGAGGAAAAACACCGTCACGTCGTGTAGGAGATAGCTTACAAAATCACACATGAATGTAACTTCTTGTTAAAAGCCATCCACAAAAAAGCCCGCTCCTACTTCACCGCCAGGGCTCTGTAGGAGCGGGCTTACACCAACCAGGTCAGAACTGCGCGGCGTCGAGCAGGTAGAGCGTTTCGCTGCCCGCCTTGACCGAGGCCACCAGCGAGCCCACACGCGGCAACAGACGAGCGAAATAGAAGCGTGCGGTACCCAGCTTGGCGGCATAGAAGGCCTCGTCGCCCTTACCTGCCAGCGCAGCGCGAGCCATCAGCGCCCACATGTACGCGTAGGCGACGTAACCGAAGGCATGCAGGTATTCCACCGATGCCGCCCCGATTTCGTTGGGGTTGCCCTTGGCCCGCGCCAACACCCATTCGGTGAGCCCGTCGAGTTGCTCGAGCGATGTGGCGAGCGGGGTGGTGAACTCGCCCAGCTCGGAGCCGGCGCTGGCGATGAACAGGCGGATCTCGTCGGAGAACAGGCGGTAGAACTCACCGCCATTGCCCACCACCTTGCGCCCCATCAAGTCCAGGGCCTGGATGCCATTGGTGCCTTCGTAGATCTGAGTGATACGCACATCACGCACCAACTGCTCCTGACCCCACTCGCGGATGTAGCCATGGCCGCCGAATACCTGCTGACCGTGCACCGCACACTCGAGGCCCAGATCAGTGAGGAAGGCCTTGGCCACTGGCGTCAGCAATGCCACCAAGTCCTCGCTGCGCTTACGGGTCGTGGCGTCTTCGCTGTATTTGGCGCTGTCCAGCTGCATGGCAACGTAGGTGGAGAACGCGCGGCCACCTTCGATCAACGCCTTCATGGTCAGCAACATACGGCGGACATCGGGGTGAACGATGATCGGGTCGGCCGCTTTGTCCTTGGCCTGGGGCCCGGTTGGCGCACGACTCTGCAAGCGCTCGCGGGCGTATTCGACAGCGTTCTGGTAGGAGCGCTCGGCCGACGCCAGGCCCTGGATACCGACACCCAGGCGTTCGTAGTTCATCATGGTGAACATCGCCGCCAGGCCCTTGTTCGCCTCGCCCACCAAGTAGCCGGTGGCGCCGTCGAAGTTCATGACGCAAGTCGCCGAGGCCTGGATGCCCATCTTGTGTTCGATCGACCCGCAATTGGCCGGGTTACGTGCGCCCAGGCTGCCATCGTCGTTGACCAGGAACTTCGGCACCAGGAACAGCGAGATCCCCTTCGGGCCGGCCGGTGCGTCCGGCAACTTGGCCAGCACCAGGTGGATGATGTTCTCGGTCAGGTCGTGCTCGCCGCCGGTGATGAAGATCTTGGTACCGCTGACCTTGTAGCTGCCGTCTGCCTGGGGCTCGGCCTTGGTGCGGATGATACCCAGGTCGGTGCCGGCATGGGGCTCGGTCAGGCACATGGAGCCTGCCCACACACCTGCATACATGTTGGGCAGGTATTTTTCCTTCAGCGCTTCGCTGGCATGGGCGTTGATCGACAGGCACGCCCCGGCGGTCAGCATCGGGTACAGGCCGAAGGCCAGGCTAGAAGCGTTGACCATCTCCTCGACCTGAGCGGAAATCGCCTTGGGCATGCCCATGCCGCCGAACAGCGGGTCGCCCCCGACGCCCACCCAGCCACCTTCGGCATAGGTGTTGTAGGCCTCGATGAAGCCTGCCGGCGTGCGTACGGCGCCGTTCTCCCAATGGCACCCCTCTTCATCGCCACTGCGGCTCAGCGGGGCGATGGTCTTGCTGGTGACCTTGCCCGCTTCCTCCAGCACGGCCATGGCGGTCTCTTCATCGACAGCCTCGGCCAGGGCAGGCAATTGCTGCCAGAGCTTGGCCACCTCGAAGACTTCATTCAGAACGAAACGCATATCGCGCAGGGGCGCTTTATAGTCAGCCATGACAACCTCTCGCTATAAGGGTCGGGGCGATCCGGCAGGACCGCGGCACTAGGTGAAACGAGTGTACCCGAACAACGTTTGCGAGACATAGGGTCATCACGCGACCAAATAATCATACATAGTCACGCCATGCGTACTGCACCACGCCTGGAATGCTCGCCAAACACCATGACACAGTTGCGACCCGCGCCCTTGGCGCTGTAGAGCGCCTGGTCGGCGGACTTGAGCACGTCGTCCGGCGTGCGATGGGCAGCCTGGCGCTCGGCGACGCCGATACTGATGGTCACCGATACCGCATTGCCCGGCGCCCCAGCGCGGCGCTGCCTCCCTGCCGAGTCGTCCTGTGGGCGGTTGTTCCGGTCGCGCAGCTGGATCGCATAGTTGGCGATCATCTCGCGCACGGCCTCCAGGTGCGGCGTACATTCCTCGGCAGTCTTGCCGGCAAATACCAGGGCGAACTCCTCGCCGCCGTAGCGGTAGGCACGCCCTCCTCCGGTCACCCGGCCCAATCGGCTGGCGACCAGGCGAAGCACCTGATCACCGACATCATGCCCATGGGTGTCGTTGAATTTCTTGAAGTGGTCCACGTCGGTCATGGCGATCACATAGTTGCGCCCCAACCGCTGCAAGCGCTCGTTCAGTGCCCGACGGCCCGGCAGGCCGGTCAGTTCGTCGCGAAACGCCATCTGGTAGGCCTCGTGGGACACCGCTGCGGCGATCATCAGCATCACCTGGCTGCACATGATGTTGAGGGTAAACGGCAGGATGAAGGTCTTGGGCAGCATCCAGAAGATGCCCAGCAGGCCGATGACCTGCGCCGCATGCAACGGCCTTGGCTGGCGCAGGTACTGCACCACGAGGAGGATGAACATGCCCAGGAACACGGGATATGCCAGTTGGACAAGGCTCATCCATTGTCCATGCAGCGAAGGCCAGCGAATCTCCGCCAACCACCCCAGCAAGGCGTCCGGGTAGCGCTGCTCCAGGGCCAACGCCACGCTGCCCACCGCGAACAGCACCGCGAAACGCGCCAGCAGGTCCTGGGCCAGGTGAGTGCGCTCCTGCCAGGCCCCGTACAGCCCGAACAACGCCGGTAACAGCAGACAGACCATGTGGAACACCACTGCCGCGTCCTCACGCACCTTACCGTTGTCGCGGTAGAAATCGGTCTGGGTATCGAGCAGGAAATAGGCGATATACACCGTGACCATCAGGAACAGCTCGCGCTGCCTTCGATACACCGCGCAATAGGCTCCACCCAGCAGCAGCACGAGGGTGGGCAGTACGTTGAACAAGGAAGTGAAGAACACATTGAGGTCCTTCACATAGGCCGCCGCCAACCCTCCCAGCAACAGGAACAGCGAGGGCAGGAAGTGGCTCGCGCGTACAGCGGATAGACGAAACAAAAGGCAATCTCCGACCCGGCAGATCAATAATGGCATTGTGCCTTTAGTTCATCGGCAGCGCACATGAATAGATGAATATGCGCGTCGGGCAAACGCCCGCGTGGGTGGCGCGCGATCTTCGCCCCCCTAAGCCCCACTCCATCAAACGCAGCCAAAAAAAAACCGCCTGCCGGTCAGGGCAGACGGTTTCTGGTACAGCCGGGCGGTTTAGCAGGACAGACCGAAGTCTTCTTCCTTCATCGCCATCAGGTTGTCGGCACCGGACAAGATCGCGGCCACATGGGCACGGGTGCGCGGCAGGATGCGCTGGAAGTAGAAGCGCGCGGTCTGCAGCTTGGCGGTGTAGAACGCGACTTCATCGGTACCGGCGGCCAGTTTTTCCGCAGCCAGGCGGGCAATATCGGCCCAGAAGTAGGCCAGGCAGGCGTAGCCGGAGTACATCAGGTAATCCACCGAAGCAGCACCGACTTCCTCACGGTCCTTCATCGCCGCCATGCCGATCTTCATGGTCAGCTCGCCCCATTCCTTGTTCAGCGCCGCCAACGGCGTGACGAACTCCTGGACGGCTTCGTTGCCTTCCTGGGCCTGGCAGAACTTGTGGACGATCTTGGTGAAGCCCTTGAGCGCCTCGCCTTGGGTCATCAGCACCTTGCGGCCAAGCAGGTCCAGGGCCTGGATACCAGTGGTGCCTTCGTACAGCATGGAAATGCGGCTGTCGCGCACGTTCTGCTCCATGCCCCACTCGGCGATGAAGCCGTGGCCGCCATAGATCTGCACGCCGTGGTTGGCCGCTTCGAAACCGACTTCGGTCATGAACGCCTTGGCGATCGGGGTGAGGAAGGCCAGCAGGGCGTCGGCCTTCTTGCGCGCTTCTTCATCCTGGCTGTACTTGACGATGTCCACCTGCTTGGCGGTGAAGTACACCATCGCGCGGTTACCCTCTGCGAAGGCTTTCATCGTGAGCAGCATGCGGCGCACGTCCGGGTGGACGATGATCGGGTCGGCGGCCTTGTCTGGCGCCTTCGGGCCAGTCAGGGAGCGCATCTGCAGGCGTTCACGGGCGTACTTCAGGCCACCCTGGAAAGCCACTTCGGCGTGAGCCAGGCCTTGCAGCGCGGTACCCAGGCGAGCGGTGTTCATGAAGGTGAACATGCAGTTCAGGCCCTTGTTGGCCGGGCCGATCAGATAGCCGGTGGCACCGTCGAAGTTCATCACGCAGGTGGCGTTGCCGTGGATGCCCATCTTGTGTTCGATGGAACCGCAGCTCACGCCGTTGCGCTCACCTACACCGCCTTCGGCGTTGGGCAGGAACTTCGGCACGATGAACAGCGAGATGCCCTTGGTGCCCGCCGGGGCGTCGGGCAGGCGGGCCAGGACGATATGGACGATGTTCTCGGCCATGTCGTGTTCGCCCGCAGAAATGAAGATCTTGGTGCCAGACACCTTGTAGCTGCCATCGGCCTGGGGCTCGGCCTTGGTGCGCAGCATGCCCAGGTCGGTACCGCAATGCGGTTCGGTCAGGCACATGGTGCCGGTCCATTCGCCGGATACCAGCTTGGTCAGGTAGGTGTGCTGCTGCTCGGGCGTGCCGTGGGCGGAGATGGTGTTCATCGCGCCATGGGACAGGCCTGGGTACATGCCCCACGACCAGTTCGACTCGCCGACCATTTCGCTCAGGGCCAGGCCCAGCGACTCCGGCAGGCCCTGGCCGCCGTGCTCGACGTCATGGGCCAGGCTCGGCCAGCCACCGTCGACGAATTGCTTGTAGGCTTCCTTGAAGCCGGTCGGGGTCTTAACGCCCGACTCGCTCCAGGTGCAGCCTTCCTGGTCGCCGACGCGGTTCAGCGGGGCCAGTACCTGTTCACAGAACTTCGCGCCTTCATCGAGGATCGCATCGACCATGTCGGGCGTGGCGTCCTGGCAACCCGGCAGGCTCTGATAGTGCGCCTCGTAGCCGAGCAGTTCGTCGCGAACGAAGCGAATATCACGCAAGGGGGCTTTGTAATCAGGCATAGCGATGAACCTCTGTGATGAGTCCGGTGGAAAGACCGCGGGCACCGACCAGCTCTTGGCGGCTTTGCGTCAAACAGTTGTTTGAAACTTACGTTTAGCACAGGCCAATGTCAAGGACGGACTATGGTGCCATTTGTGCCGCGAAACATGGCATAAATGCCACCATCCCGCGCCCCCAATGACCGCGCGGGTCCCTGCAGGTGCGACGGTGCGGCGGACCTACAGGGAAACGCGCCCCGTTAATCAGGCGTAGGTATCGATGAATCGCCCGAGCATTTCGTCCGAAGCCTTGGCGATCTTGGCGCCAAGCTCGACGTGATGCTTGCCCAGGGCCGACTCGACGCTGCTGGTGGCCAGATCCATCTGCTGGCTGCGGTCGACGGCGCGCAGGCGCTCGGCCTGATAGTCGCTGGACTGGCTGGTGGCGGCACGCTCGACGGCGCCGTTGGCGATTTGACTGGCAGCCTGGTCGACACGGTGCTGCCCGGCCTGGAGGGCGCCAAGGCCTGCGTAATAGGCAGTGCTACCGGTGATTTCCATGTCAGGGCTCCAAAGAATCGGATGAAGAGCAGGCCTCATTAAAGCAGCCATTGGCGGAAAAGGCCCGTTTAAATCCCTAATAGCCTTATGCCATGCAATAGCGTGTGGCCATGGAGCTATATGTCCGACCGCAGGACAAAGTCCGCTCCTACAGAGGTGCGTGAACGTGTGGCGCTAGTCCAGCAAATCCAGTTGCAAGTGCTCCGCCACCGCCTCGGCCGTCGCTTGCTTGAGCCGCGGTACCCTGCCCAGGCAGGGCGCCGGCAGGCGCTCGGCCAGGCTGGCGAGATTTTCCTCCAGCCGTGAGGTCCGCGGGTCGACGATATTGGCCACCCACCCGGCCAGCTGCAGGCCATCCCGGGCGATCGCCTCGGCACTGAGCAGGGCATGGTTGATGCAGCCCAGGCGCACGCCCACCACCAGGATCACCGGCAGCTTCAAGGCAATGGCCAGGTCCGACAGGTTGGCATGACCAGACAACGGCACCCGCCAGCCCCCGGCCCCCTCGACCAAGGTGAAGTCGGCGCCTTGGTCCAGTACATGGCGCATGGCGGCCAGCAACGTCGAAACCTCCAGGCTTACGCCTGCCTCGCGGGCCGCCACATGGGGAGCGATGGCCGGCTCGAAGGCGAAAGGGTTGACCTGCTCGTAAGGCAGCTTCACAGAGCTCTGGTCGATCAGCGCCAGGGCATCGGCATTGCGCAGCCCTTTGGCCGTCACCGTACACCCCGAGGCGACTGGCTTGGCACCCAAGGTGCTCAGCCCCTGGGACAGTGCTGCATGCAGCAACCCGGCGGCGATGGTGGTTTTGCCGACGTCGGTGTCGGTACCGGCAATGAAATAGGCCTGGCCCATGTCACACCTCGCCTGCGAGCGGTTTGCGCAACACCCCATACACCACCTGATAGGTGGCTGGCAGGCCCTGCGGCTGGCGGAAGCTTTCATAGGCCTGCAACAAACCTTGCATGCGCGCCCGTCCGGTCAGCCCGGATGGCCGCCCCGGGTTGAGGTTGTGCGCGCCCAGGGCCTTGAGCTCATGGGTCAGGCTGCGTACATCGGGGTAATACAGCACATGGGGGCGCCGCTGCAGGCCAAGCACCTGCAAGCCGCTCTCGCCGCACAGTCGCTGGTAGTCTTCGAAGCGCCGGAAGCGGTTGACATGCACCAGCCCGTCCACGGCCTGCCAACTGGCGCGCAGCTCGTCGAGCGTGCCAACACACAGGCTGCTGAATGCCAGCACACCGCCTGGCCGTAGCACACGCCAGGCCTCGCCCAGCACGCTGGCGAACTGGCTGCACCACTGCACCGCGAGGCTGGAGAACACCAGGTCGACACTTTCATCGCGCAGCGGCAACCGTTCAGCATCGCCGGCCACATGATGCTGGGCGCCACCCTGCTCACGGGCGTGGCGCAACATGCCTTCGGCGATGTCCACCGCCACGCCGGCGCTCCCCTGGAAACGCTTGGCCAATGCTCGGCTGAAATGCCCTGTGCCGCTACCCAGGTCAAGCCAGCACGCAGGTTGCAGGCCTGCCGGCAACTGCTCGAGCAGGGACATACCTACCGCACGCTGCAAGGCCGCCACGCTGTCATAGCTGGCCGCTGCGCGGGAGAACGAGGCCGCGACCTGGCGCTTGTCCGGCAACGTGCCGGGCAGGGTCGGGCGGGAAAGGTCAGTCATCGCCACTCTCATGCAGGAAACTCTTGATGCCCGCCGCCAGTTCCTGTGGGTATTCCAGCAGGAAGGCGTGGGAACTGTCTTCGACCAGGCCGACTTCCACGTCCGGCAACAGTTCGCTAAGGGCCTTGGCCGCTTCTGCCGGTACCAGCGCGTCGCTGCCGGCGAACAAATGCAGCTGAGGCCCGCCGTATTGCTCCAGGGCATTGCGGGTATCGAGCTTGGCCAGGACTTCGAGGCCTGTGGCCAGGTACAACGGGTCGGTGTCGGGCACGCCTATGCCCAATTGCCGCAACAAGGTGCGCGGCATCTGCGCGCCTTCGCTGCACAGGGTGCGAAAACGCTTGAGGGTCACCTGGGGGTGGCTGCGACAACCATCGAGGAAGGTGCCGAAGGTGTCCACCGCCATGCCATGGGCCCAATCCGGACGCTGGACGAAACTGGGGTTGCTGGCCAGTGTCAGCAGGCCGCAGCAATGGTCGCCGCGTTTGTGCGCCAGCGCGCTGGCGAGCATGCCGCCGAACGACCAGCCACCCAACCAGCTGTCGGTGGGCAGCGTGCGGTCGAGGCGCTCGACCCAGGCCTGGACATCGCCATCGGCGAGCTCCGGCAATGGCCGCAGTTCGACCTGCAAGCGCGGGTCCTGCGCGCGCAGGCTCGCGGCCAACGGTTCCAGCGAAGCAGTGCCCAGGCCCCAGCCCGGCAGAAGGATCAATCGGTTACGCATCGGCGGACTCCAGCAAGGGGTAACACTCGGCCAATGCATTCAACAATAGCTGGACCTGGGCCTCGCTGTGCGCTGCGCTGAGGGTCACGCGCAAACGGGCGCTGCCGGCAGGTACGGTCGGCGGGCGGATGGCGGTGACCAGCAGGCCCCGCTCGCGCAGCATGCGTGACAACTGCAGGGCGCGCGCGCTGTCACCGATCAGGATCGGCTGAATCGCGGTCGGGCTGTCCATCAGGTCCAGGCCAATCTGTTCAGCGCCCCGGCGGAACTGGCGGATCAGCGCCTCGAGGTGCTCGCGACGCCAGCGCTCGCGGCGCAGCAGCTCCAGGCTCTTGAGCGTGGCGCAGGCCAGCGCCGGCGGCTGGCTGGTGGTATAGATGTAGGGCCGGGCGAACTGCACCAACGCCTCGATCAGTTCTTCGCTGCCGGCCACGAAGGCACCTGCGGTGCCGCAGGCCTTGCCAAGGGTGCCGATCAATACCGGTACGTCTTCCACGCCCAGGCCGAAGTGCTCGACGATACCGCCGCCATTGGCACCGAGCGTGCCCAGGCCATGGGCATCATCGACCATCAGCCAGGCATCGCGCGCGCGCGCGGCTCGTGCCAACGCCGGCAGGTCGGCCAGGTCGCCATCCATGCTGAACACGCCATCGGTAACCACCAGGGTATTGCCGGTGGCCTTGGCCAGGCGGCTGGCCAGGCTGGCCGCGTCGTTGTGCAGGTAGCGACTGAAGCGCGCACCGCTGAGCAGGCCACCATCGAGCAGCGAGGCATGGTTGAGACGGTCCTGCAGCACGGTATCGCCCTGCCCGACCAACGCTGTGATGGCGCCGAGGTTGGCCATGTAGCCCGTGGAGAACAGCAGCGCACGCGGGCGCCCGGTCAATTCGGCGAGGGCTTCTTCCACCTCATGGTGCGGGGTGCTGTGGCCGATCACCAAATGGGAGGCGCCGCCACCGACGCCCCAGCGTTCGGCGCCAGCGCGCCAGGCCGCGACCACCTCGGGGTGGTTGGCCAGCCCCAGGTAGTCGTTGCTGCAGAAGGCCAGCAGCGCCTGGCCGTCGACCACCACCTCTGGCCCCTGGGGGGTTTCCAGTAGCGGCCGCCGCCGATACAGGTCCGCAGCGCGCCGTTCGGCCAGGCGGGCCGCCAGGTCGAAGGCCATGGTCAGGCCGAAGCTGCGTCGTAGAACAGCTCGCTGCTGCGCTGCTCGACCAACGCCTGTTCGATGGCCGCCTGGTGCACTTCGTCGGCGTGCTCTTCACGGGCTTCTGGCTGGATACCAAGGCGGGCGAACAGCTGCATGTCCTTGTCGGCCTGAGGGTTGGCCGTGGTCAGCAGTTTCTCGCCGTAGAAGATCGAGTTGGCACCGGCCATGAAGGCCAGGGCCTGCATCTGTTCGTTCATCTGCTCGCGGCCGGCGGAGAGGCGCACATGGGACTTGGGCATCAGGATGCGTGCCACCGCCAGCATGCGGATGAAATCGAACGGGTCGACATCCTCCTCGTCGGCCAACGGCGTACCGGCGACCTTGACCAGCATGTTGATCGGCACCGACTCCGGATGCTCCGGCAGGTTGGCCAACTGGATCAACAGGCCTGCGCGGTCATCGAGCGACTCGCCCATGCCGAGGATGCCGCCGGAGCAGATCTTCATCCCGGCGTCGCGCACGTAGGCCAGGGTCTGCAGGCGTTCGCCGTAGGTGCGGGTGGTGATGATGCTGCCGTAGAACTCCGGCGAGGTATCAAGGTTGTGGTTGTAGTAGTCCAAACCGGCCTCTGCCAGGGCCTTGGTCTGCTCCTGGTCGAGCTTGCCGAGGGTCATGCAGGTTTCCAGGCCCATGGCCTTGACCCCTTTGACCATCTCCAGTACGTAGGGCATGTCCTTGGCCGACGGGTGTTTCCAGGCAGCGCCCATGCAGAAGCGGGTAGAGCCGATGGCCTTGGCGCGGGCGGCTTCTTCCAGGACCTTCTGCACTTCCATCAGCTTCTGCTTTTCCAGCCCGGTGTTGTAGTGGCCGGACTGCGGACAATATTTGCAATCTTCCGGGCAGGCGCCAGTCTTGATCGACAGCAAGGTGGAAACCTGCACGCGGTTAGGGTCGAAATGCGCGCGGTGCACCGTCTGCGCCTGGAACAGCAGGTCGTTGAACGGCTGTTGGAACAGAGCCTTGACCTCGGCGAGGGTCCAGTCGTGACGTGTTGTTGCAGTTGTGCTGGCGCTCATCGGCGTTTCCTTGTTTAGGCTTTGACTGGCGCCGGGACAGGAAAGCCCGCCAGCGCATCACGGATACGCCGCATACTCAGGGAAGGACCATGGACTGTCAACCACCCATAAAACGCATGGTTTACAAGTGCTCAAATATTGATCACACCTGTTTGCTCTGCGATGAAACCAGCGCACAGCCTTACCCATTGTGCATGCACTGCGAACAGGCCCTGCCCTGGCTGGACGAGCACTGCACCCGTTGCGCCCTGCCCTTGCCGATGAGCGGCTTGACCTGCGCCCAGTGCAGTCGCGTGTCGCCAGCCTTCGAGCAAGTCGTGGCACCGTGGCACTTCGGCTTTCCGGTCGATGCATTGGTCAGCCGCTTCAAGCACCGCAGCCAGTGGCCGCTGGGCCGGCTGATGGCCTTGCTGCTGGGGCAGGCCCTGCTGCATCGCTACGGGGAGGGCATGGCAAAACCTGACCAGTTGTTGCCCGTGCCCCTGACACGGCGTCGACTGCGCCAGCGGGGCTTCAACCAGGCGGCGATGCTTGCCCGATGGCTGTCCAGGCAGTTGGCGGTCCCGTGCAATGAAACGCTGCTGCAGCGCACCCGCGATACACCGGCCCAGCAAACCCTCGGTGCCAGGGCACGAAAGCGTAACCTGCGAATGGCCTTCGGCCTGGCGCCCGGGGCGCGGCTCGATGGGCTGCACCTGGCCATTGTCGATGACGTGCTGACCACCGGTGCAACCGCCCAGGCCATCGCGATATTGCTGCGCAAGGCCGGGGCGCGGCGGGTCGATGTGTATTGCCTGGCGCGTACGCCCAAGCCGGGGCACGGTTGAGTGTCGCGCAGCCTTGGGGGCTGGCCTACCGTGCTTGTTGCATAACCTTGACTTGCCTGCAGGCGAGCGGCACCGTCACTGCATCCTCACCACGACCGATACGCCACCATGTCCCTACCCGCCCTGCTCACCCAGCACATCGCCCGTCGCCCGCAGCGCATCGCCTTGCTGCAGCACGTCGCCGAACAGGGCTCGATCACACGCGCCGCGAAGGCTGCCGGCATCAGCTACAAGGCCGCCTGGGATGCCATCGACGAGCTCAACAACCTGGCCAGCCGCCCCTTGGTGGAGCGCAGCACCGGAGGGCGGGGCGGCGGCGGGGCGCGGTTGTCCGCCGAGGGCGAACGGGTCCTGCGTCTGTACCAACGGTTGCAGGCGCTGCAAGCACAGGTCTTCGAGGCGGCGGAAGAAAGCAGCGACCTCGACCTGCTCGGCCGCTTGATGCTGCGTACCAGTGCGCGTAACCAGCTGCATGGACAGGTCAGCGGGCTGCGCCGTGAAGGGCGGCATGACCGTGTCAGCCTGGACCTGGGCGGTAGCCTGGAAATCGAAGCGTTGATCACCCGCGACAGCACCGAGCGTCTGGAGCTGGCGCTGGGCACGCCTGTGGTGGCCTTGCTGAAGGCAGGCTGGGTGCAGGTGCTCGGCGAGGCTGACTCGGCCGCCGAGGGCAGCAACTGCCTGCAGGCCACGGTCGAGGACATGCTGGCCGATGACAACGGGCCCAGCGAGGTGCGATTGGTCCTGGGCAATGGGCAGACGCTCTGTGCGTTCGCCGAGACGCGCTGGCTGGAGCAGACCAAGGTCATCCCAGGCAGCCGGGTGCGGGCGCAGTTCCACCCGTCTTACGTGCTGCTGGGCGTGCCGCTGTAGCCCGACCATTTGCCGCGCACCCGCGAAGAGGCCTGCGCGAAGGCTCCCCAGCCCATTCCAAACCTGCGTTACCATGGCGTCCATCGCACCCTCGTGCCTGGAGCTTCCATGTCCCACCCCTTCGATACCCTCACCCCCGACCTGGTCCTGGATGCCGTGGAAAGCCTGGGCTTTCTCAGCGACGCCCGGGTGCTGGCGCTCAACAGCTACGAGAACCGCGTCTACCAGGTGGGCATCGAAGGGGCGCAACCGCTGATCGCCAAATTCTACCGCCCCGGCCGCTGGAGCGACGATGCCATCCTCGAGGAACACCGCTTCAGCGCCGAACTTGCCGAGTGCGAGGTACCGGTCGTCGCCCCGCTGCAGCACGACGGCCGCAGCCTGTTCGAACACCAGGGCTTTCGCTTCACCCTGTTCCCACGGCGGGGCGGCCACGCGCCGGAACCCGGCAACCTGGACCAGCTCTACCGCCTTGGCCAACTGCTCGGCCGCCTGCACGCGGTCGGCGCGGCGCGGCCGTTCGAGCACCGTGAAGCACTGGCAGTGGATAACTTCGGCCACGCCTCGCTGGAAACCCTGCTCGCCGGCGATTTCGTTCCCCGCGAGCTGCTGCCGGCCTTCGAGTCCGTCGCCCGCGACGTGCTCCAGCGGGTCGAAGCCATCTATGCACGCACCCCGCACCAGGTGATCCGCCTGCACGGCGATTGCCACCCCGGCAACCTGATGTACCGTGACGAGACGTTCCATATCGTCGACCTGGACGACTGCCGCATGGGCCCGGCGGTCCAGGACCTGTGGATGATGCTCGCCGGCAGCCGCGAAGAACGCATGGGCCAATTGGCCGAACTGATCGACGGCTACAACGAGTTCCATGACTTCGACCCACGCCAGCTGGCGCTGATCGAACCCCTGCGCGCCCTGCGCCAGTTGCACTACAGTGCCTGGCTGGCCCGACGCTGGGACGACCCGGCGTTCCCGCCCAGCTTCCCCTGGTTCGGCCAGCCACGTTACTGGGGCGACCAGATCCTCGCCCTGCGCGAACAGATCGCCGCATTGGATGAAGAACCGCTGAAATTGTTTTAGAAGCGCTGGGCGCTCTGTCTACAATAGGCGTGCTGTATTTAGTTACCTAAGCAAGGAATCTGCATGCACGCCGCAAACCCGCGTCGCGGGTATATCCTGGGCCTGAGCGCCTATATCATCTGGGGCCTGTTCCCCTTGTACTTCAAAGCCATCCAGAGCGTTCCGGCGGTCGAGATCATCGTCCACCGCGTACTCTGGTCGGCACTGTTCGGCTCGCTCCTGCTGCTGGTCTGGAAGCACCCGGGCTGGTGGCGCGAACTGCGCGACAACCCGCGCCGCCTGGCCATCCTGGCCCTGAGCGGGGCACTGATCGCTGGCAACTGGCTGACCTATGTCTGGTCGGTGAACAACGGGCGCATGCTCGAGGCGAGCCTGGGCTACTACATCAACCCGCTGGTCAACGTGCTGCTGGGCATGCTGCTGCTCGGCGAGCGCCTGCGCCGCCTGCAGTGGCTGGCGGTGGGGCTGGCGGCGGTGGGTGTGGCCCAGCAGGTCTGGCAGGTCGGTAGCCTGCCCTGGGTTTCGCTGGTGCTGGCGCTGTCGTTCGGCTTCTATGGCCTGATCCGCAAGCAGGCGCCGGTGGCAGCCCTGCCAGGGCTGGTGGTGGAAACCTGGATGCTGGTACCCCTGGCCCTCGGCTGGCTGTTGTTGCATCCAACGGCGACCAGCGCCCAGGCCGAGTTCTACACCAGCAGCGAAGCGCTCTGGCTGATGGCCGCAGGGCCGGTCACCCTGGTGCCGCTGGTGTGCTTCAACGCCGCCGCACGCCACCTGCCCTACACCACGCTGGGCTTCCTGCAGTACCTGGCGCCGACCCTGGTGTTGCTGCAGGCGGTGTTGCTGTTCGGTGAGCAGCTGTCCTCCAGCACCCTGATGGCGTTCATGTTCATCTGGGCGGGCCTGGCCATCTATAGCGTCGATGCCTGGTTGAGTTTGCGCAAGCGAAGCTGATCAAAAAACGATCAAGTCTCTGGAAGCCTCGTATTACGGGGCCTGCAGAGACATCTCCAAAGGTTATCCACACCCTCGTCCCCGTGCTTTGTGCACAAGCCCCTGATATCTGGACGTTTTTTGCTCAAAGCTCTGGAGCCTGCGAATTTCTTAGGCTGGGGAGGAGCGCCCCCAGGTTATCCACAGCACCGCCCCCATGATCTTGGGATAACCTCTTTCGCGGGTTTACCCGCGAACATACTCGGCGCTCAGTCTTCGGGCCGCAGCTTGAGCTCCACCATCAGGTCGTCGGCCAGGCTCTCCAGCCTGTGCTGCAGATCATCCAGTGACAGGGTCAGGGGCAGCGCCAGCAACGCATCGGCATGGAACAGCGGCTCGCTACTCATAGGCGCCGGCCTTACCTCGGTGGTGAAGCGCTCCAGGTTCACGCCTTGCTCGGCCAGCAAGCGGGTGATGTCCCGCACGATACCCGGCCGGTCGTTGCCCACCAGCTCCATGGCGATCGGCTTCCAGGTGCAGGACGGCTCGATGCCGCTCTCGGCGATCAGCACGCGGATGTCATGGCTGGACAGCTTGTGCAGGGCCTCGACCAGGTCATCGTAGGATTCGGCCGGCACCGCGACCCGCAGGATCCCGGCGAATTGCCCGGCCATCCGCGACATGCGACTCTCCAGCCAGTTACCGTTATGCTCGGCAATGCATTGAGCGATGCGTTCGACCTGCCCGGCCTTGTCGGGGGCGATCACTGTCAGTACGAGATGGTCCACGGGGCCGCTCCTCAGCTCTGCTAGTCAGGTGGCCGGCGCCGCTGCGCACGGCGAAATACGGGGGCATCGCAACAGTATAGGCAAGGCGCGGCAACCTGCCGCAGGGCGGTCCGCACAACGAATCGTGTACTGTTTCAAGATTTATCTGGAACAATCCACCTGTTTTTTGCGAACATAACGTCTCCCAGCGTGACCCTATGCGATCTGTTGGTCGCACAACGACGCTTTTAGTCTGATTCCACCCCGCCTACTGCTTCATGTAGTATGCCGCGGCGCGGACTACAAAACGTCGTTTGGATGTCTGCCAAGGCGCCTGTGAAAATACGCAACCCGCCCGCCGGCCCGTCTGGCGAGCCGCACCCAGCCGCGCTCACACACGAGGGCAAGTACTGGTGCCGTGTTTAGAGAAGCGCTACAGGCTTAATACAGAAGAGCGAAATAGCTGAGCAGAGTGAGGCAAGCAATGACTGGATACGTTCAAGTCGGTGGCCTTCAGGTCGCCAAGGTCCTGTACGACTTCGTCAACGACGAAGCCATTCCAGGGACCGGCATCGTCGCCGAGCAGTTCTGGGCGGGTGCGGAAAAGATCATCAACGACCTCGCTCCAAAGAACAAAGCCCTGCTCGCCAAGCGCGACGAACTGCAAGCCAAGATCGACGCCTGGCACCAGGCGCGCAAAGGCCAGGCCCATGACGCCGTAGCCTACAAGAGCTTCCTCCAGGAAATCGGCTACCTGCTGCCACAAGCCGACGATTTCCAGGCCACCACCCAGAACGTGGACGAAGAAATCGCCCACATGGCCGGCCCGCAGCTGGTGGTGCCGGTGATGAACGCCCGCTTCGCCCTGAACGCCGCCAACGCCCGCTGGGGCTCGCTGTATGACGCGCTGTACGGCACCGATGCCATCAGCGACGAAGGCGGCGCCGAGAAAGGCCAGGGCTACAACAAGGTCCGTGGCGACAAGGTCATCGCCTTCGGCCGCGCCTTCCTCGACGAAGCCGCGCCCCTGGCTGCCGGCTCCCATGTCGATTCCACCGGCTACCGCATCGAAGGCGGTAAGCTGGTCGTCGCCCTCAAAGGTGGCAGCAACAGCGGCTTGCGCGACGATGCCCAGCTGATCGGCTACCGTGGCGACGCCGCCGCGCCGACCGCAGTCCTGCTCAAGCACAACGGCCTGCACTTCGAGATCCAGGTCGACGCCAACACCCCGGTCGGGAGCACCGACGCCGCCGGCGTGAAGGACATCCTGATGGAATCGGCGCTGACCACCATCATGGACTGCGAAGACTCCGTCGCCGCCGTCGATGCCGACGACAAGGTCGTGGTCTACCGCAACTGGCTGGGCCTGATGAAAGGCGACCTGTCCGAGAACGTGACCAAGGGTGGCAAGACCTTCACCCGCACCATGAACCCTGACCGCGAATACACCGCGCCCGCTGGCGGCACCGTCACCCTGCACGGCCGTTCGCTGCTGTTCGTGCGCAACGTCGGCCACTTGATGACCAACCCGGCGATCCTCGACGGCCAGGGCAACGAGATCCCGGAAGGTATCCAGGACGGCTTGTTCACCAACCTGATCGCCCTGCATAACCTCAAGGGCAACACCACCCGCAAGAACACCCGCACCGGCAGCGTGTACATCGTCAAGCCGAAGATGCACGGCCCTGAGGAAGTGGCATTCGCCGCCGAGATCTTCAGCCGCGTCGAAGACCTGCTGGGCATGGCGCGCAATACCGTCAAGGTCGGCATCATGGACGAGGAGCGCCGTACCACGGTCAACCTCAAGTCCTGCATCAAGGCTGCCGCCGAGCGCGTGGTGTTCATCAACACCGGCTTCCTCGACCGTACCGGTGACGAAATCCACACCTCCATGGAAGCCGGCGCCGTGGTGCGTAAGGGCGCCATGAAGAACGAGAAGTGGATCGGCGCCTACGAGAACAACAACGTCGATATCGGCCTGGCCACCGGCCTGCAAGGCCGCGCCCAGATCGGCAAGGGCATGTGGGCCATGCCTGACCTGATGGCCGCGATGCTCGAGCAGAAGATCGCCCACCCGCTGGCCGGCGCCAACACCGCTTGGGTACCATCGCCGACCGCCGCCACCCTGCACGCCCTGCACTACCACAAGGTCAACGTGCAGGAGCGCCAGCGCGAGCTGGCCAAGCGCGCACCGGCCTCGGTGGACGACATTCTGACCATCCCGCTGGCGGCCGACACCAACTGGTCGGCTGACGAGATCCGCAACGAGCTGGACAACAACGCCCAGGGCATCCTCGGCTATGTAGTCCGCTGGATCGACCAGGGTGTGGGTTGTTCCAAGGTGCCGGACATCAACGACGTCGGCCTGATGGAAGACCGCGCCACCCTGCGCATCTCGGCCCAGTTGCTGGCCAACTGGCTGCGCCACGGCATCGTCACCCAAGAGCAGGTGCTTGAAAGCCTCAAGCGCATGGCCGCGGTGGTGGACAAGCAGAACGCCGGCGACGCCCAGTACCGCCCGATGGCCCCGAACTTCGATGACAACATCGCGTTCCAGGCCGCCATCGAACTGGTGATCGAAGGCGCCAAGCAGCCGAACGGCTACACCGAGCCAGTGCTGCACCGCCGTCGTCGCGAGTTCAAGGCACGTAACGGGCTGTGATACCCCAGGGGCGAATGCCTGTCAGTTAAGACCCCATCGCCGGCTTGCCGGCGATGGGCTGCGAAGCAGCCCCAAATGCAGCCGATAAGGCTTAACTGACTGGCGTTACCCGGGGCCGCCTTGCGGCCCTCATCACGGCCTTGTCCCGTGATTGCTTTTACGGGTCGAACCGCAACTCCTTCCTCACCAGCGCCACCAACTTCCCCAGGTCCACCGGCTTGAGCAGGAAGTCCACCACCCCCAGGTGCATCACATCCACCGCCTCCTTCACGTCGGTGTCGCCCGACACCACGATGATCGACAATTCCGCCCGCTCCGATTCGCGCACCAGCCGGATCAACCCCAGGCCATCCTCTGGCGCCATACGCAAATCGGTGATCATCAGGCCAATATCCCGGTTACCCCTGAGCTGCTCCAACGCTGCCTGTGCGCCGTCGGCAGACAGGCACTCAAAACCCTTCGCCTTCAGATAGAGGCAAAGGGCCTCGCGGGTCGCAGCATCGTCATCCACCACCAGCACCACCTGCGGCGGAGCAGAAGGCGCGCTCACCCTGGCCAAGGCTTCGCGCTCGGCGTCACTCAGGATCTCGTCATGCTCAGCCATGGTCATCTCGTCAAAAAAATCCCGTTGCTGAAAGTTGAGACCGCAAAACACCGCTATGCAAGCTGCCTTTCGTCGTCTATTTGACACCCAAGCGCCTCCGGGCAGCGCGCGCCGCAGCTTATAGACTTACGTCCAATGGGCACCGCAAGGCCACCGGCCGACCATGGAGCCTTAGAACAACAGGGCCTGCAACGGTCCCCCCAAGCGGTCAGTTCCATGAGCAAGAAGGACGCCTACAGCCAGGCCGGCAGAACGGCGGTTCTGCAAAACATTCAAGGCACCCTGCAGTTCCTGCAGCGCTTTCCGCCGTTCAACCAGATGGAGCACAGCCACCTGGCCTACCTGGTGGAGCAGTGCCAGCTGCGTTTCTACGCCAGCGGCGAAAGTATCATCAAGCCGGCCGACGGCCCGGTGGAGCATTTCTATATCGTCAAGCAGGGCCGGGTGGTCGGCGAGCGCCAGCACGTGACCAAACCGGGCGTGGAGACCACGTTCGAGATCGCCAGCGGCGAATGCTTTCCGCTCGCCGCGCTGCTCGGGGAACGGGCCACCCGCACCGAGCACCTGGCAGGCGAAGACACGTTCTGCCTGCAACTGAACAAGGGCGCGTTCATCCGCGTGTTCTCCCTCTCGGAGCCCTTCCGCGACTTCGCCCTGCGCGGTGTCAGCAGCCTGCTCGACCAGGTCAACCAGCAGGTACGCCAGCGTGCAGTGGAAACACTGGGAACGCAGTATTCGCTCAATACCCCGCTGGGTGAACTGGCCATGCGCCACCCGGTGGTCTGCGCGCCACAGATGCCCCTGCGCGAAGCCGTGGGGCTGATGCATGAGCAGCAGGTCGGCAGCATCGTGATCGTCGACCCGCAGCGCTTTCCCATCGGTATCTTCACCCTGCGCGACCTGCGCCACGTCGTGGCCGATGCCAGCGCCGAACTGACCGCGCCGATCGAGCGCTACATGACCGCGCAGCCGTTCTACCTCAGCCCCCAGGCCAGCGCCTTCGACGCGGCCATGGCCATGACCGAGCGGCATATCGCCCATGTCTGCCTGGTGGACAACCAGCGCCTGTGCGGCGTGGTCTCTGAACGTGACCTGTTCTCCCTGCAGCGGGTCGACCTGGTGCACCTGGCCCGCACCATCCGCCACGCCCCGCGCCTGGAGAACCTGGTGTCGCTGCGCGGCGAGATCGGCCAATTGGTCGAGCGCATGCTCGCCCATGGCGCCTCCTCCACCCAGATCACCCAGATCATTACCCTGCTCAACGACCACACCGTGTGCCGGGTGATCGAGCTGGCCCTGGCCGAACGCGGCGACCCGGGCGTGCCGTTCAGTTGGTTGTGCTTCGGCAGCGAAGGCCGGCGCGAGCAGACCCTGCACACCGACCAGGACAACGGGATTCTCTTCGAGGCCACCGATGCTGCCGAGGCCGAAGCGATCCGCGTCCGCCTGCTGCCACTGGCGCAGTACATCAACCAGTGCCTGGCTCAGTGCGGCTTCACCCTCTGCAAGGGCAACGTGATGGCCGGCAACCCAGAACTGTGCCTGTCTCGCAGCGAATGGGCGCGACGCTTCAGCGGCTTCATTCGCGAAGCGAGCCCGGAGAACCTGCTCGGCTCGAGCATCTACTTCGACCTGCGCGTGGTCTGGGGCGATGAGAGCGGTTGCGAACAGCTGCGCCGCACCCTGCTCGAACAAGTGGCCGACAACCGCATCTTCCAGCGCATGATGGCCGACAACGCCTTGCGTCAGCGCCCGCCAGTAGGGCGCCTGCGCGAATTCGTGCTGACCCGCCAGGGCAATGACAAGGCCGCTACCCTCGACCTCAAGGTTCAGGGCCTGACACCCTTCGTCGACGGCGCCCGGCTGTTGGCACTGGCTCATGGCATCAAGGCCTGCAACACCCTCGAGCGCCTGCGCCACCTGGTGGCCCGCGGCATCATCGACCCATTGGACGGCGCCGCGTACGAAGAGGCCTATCATTTCATCCAGCAGACCCGCATGCAGCAGCACCAGCGCCAGAGCCGCGACAACCTGCCCTACTCCAACCGGCTGGATCCAGACAGCCTCAACCACCTGGACCGGCGCATCCTGCGCGAGTCCCTGCGCCAGGCCCAGCGCCTGCAAAGCAGCCTGGCCCTGCGGTACCAGCTATGAACCTGCTCGCCTGGCTGCGCCCGGCCCTGCCGGAGCTCGACAACACCCTGCGCCAGCGCCTCGCGCGCTTGCCCAAGGCGCCGACCTTGGGCGTTTCGTCCCTGCGCGAGCAACGCTGGGTGGTGCTGGATCTGGAGACCAGCGGCCTTAACGTCAACCGCGACCAGGTATTGTCGATCGGTGCGGTGGCCATCGAGGACGGTGCCATCGACCTGGGCCAGCAATTCGAACGCACCTTGCACCGGCCGGCCCAGAAGACCAACGCCAGCGTGCTGATCCACGGCCTGGGCCCAAGCGCCCTGGCCGCCGGCTGCGACCCGGCCCACGCGCTGCTCGATCTGCTGGAGTTCATCGGGGACAGCCCGGTGCTGGCCTTCCATGCGCCGTTCGACCAGCGCATGCTGGCCCGGGCGCTCAAAGATAGCCTCGGCTACCGCCTGCAGCACCCGTTCTTCGACATGGCCGAGCTGGCCCCCATGCTCAACCCCGACACCGTGCTGCGCGAGGCCAGCCTGGACGACTGGATTGCCCGCTTCGGCCTGCAGGTAGAAGAGCGTCACCACGCCAGTGCCGATGCCCAGGTCACCGCCGAACTGGCCCTGATCCTGTTCAGCCAGGCCCGTCGCCAGCAGCTGGACAGCCCCCTGCAGTTGAACCTGCGCCTGCAGCAGTGGCGTCGGCGCAAGGCGCACCAGTACAGCCTGTAGGAGCGGGCTAATCACCAGGCATCTATCCGATAAGCGTCAATTGCACCCTGTGCCCCGGCTCTGTCACAATCGCGAATAATTATCGTTAGTTAACGCATTCATTCCCGGGAGACGCTTCTTGTCGTCTGCGCAGAGCCCACATGCCGAGCTGGTCGGTACCCTGTACCGCGACCACCGCGCCTGGCTGCTGGCCTGGCTGCAACGCAGCACGGCCTGCCGCCAGCGCGCCGAAGACCTGAGCCAGGACACCTTCGTGCGCCTGCTCGGTCGCGAGCAGCTGGTCACTCCCCGCGAACCCCGCGCTTTTCTCGTTGCCGTGGCCAAGGGCCTGCTGTTCGACCACTTCCGCCGCGCCGCCCTTGAGCAGGCCTACCTGGCGGAGCTGGCGCGCCTGCCGGAGGCAGAACACCCCTCCCCTGAGCTGCAGCACCTGATCCTCGAAGACCTCAAGGCCATCGACCGCCTGCTCGGCAAACTGTCGAGCAAGGCTCGCGCGGCCTTCCTGCATAACCGCCTGGACGGCATGGGCCATGCCGAGATCGCCGAACGCCTGGGGGTGTCGGTGTCACGCGTGCGCCAGTACATCGCCCAAGGCATGCGCCAGTGCTATGTGGCCCTTTATGGGGCGCCGCTGTGAACAACGCGCCGGTGTCGGCCAGGGTCCTGGATGCCGCCATCGCCTGGAAGCTGAGCCTGGACGAAGGCCGCTGCACCCCAGACGAACGCAGTGATTTCCTGCGCTGGCATGCCGCCAGTGAGGAACACGCCCGTGCCTGGCACCAGCTGGGCATGCTCGACCAACGCGTGAGCGCTGCCGCCGGCCCCGCCCGCCAGGCACTGCTGCAATCGCGGGCAGACCTGCGCAGGCGCCTGGGCGGGTTCGGCGGCGGCTTGGCCGGGGTGCTGTTGCTGGGTGCGCTGCTGCTCGGCATCGCCTCGCCATCGCTGTCGCCGGGCTATTGGCTGGCTGACCAGCGCACCGGCACCGGAGAGCTGCGTACACTGCGCCTGGAAGACGGCACCCTGCTGAGCCTGAACACCAATACCGCGGTGGATATCGACTATGCAGGCTGGCAACGTTTGATCGTCCTGCACCAGGGCGAGATCTCCGTGGAAACCGGCCATGAAGACACCCGGCCGTTGCTGGTGCGCACCGACGATGGACGCCTGCGTCCCCTGGGTACGCGCTTCCTGGTCAAGCGCGAGAGCCAGGGTACGCGCCTGGAAGTGCTGCAGTCGGCGGTAGCCGCCAGGCCATCCAACAGCAGCGACGAGCAGGTTCTGCGCGAAGGCCAGCAAGTACTGATGACCGTCGATGGTCTTGGCCGGGTCGACCCGGTAGCCATGGGTGCCGATGCGTGGACCCGCGGCATGCTGGTGGTCGACAACGTGCGCCTGGCCGACTTGGTCGCAACGCTGGGCCGTTACCGCAACGGCCACCTGGGCGTTGCCGACGAAGTGGCCGACCTGCGCGTGACCGGCAGCTTCCCGCTGACCGACACCGACCTGGCCCTGGCGTCGCTCATGCCAGTGCTGCCGGTGAAGATCGAGCGGCATACGCCCTGGTGGGTAACCATCAGCGCCAAGTAACAGCCCCTAGGGGCCGCCATCATTTTTTTCGAAAGCCTCTGTCACTTTTCCATTCTCGCTCGGCAAGGAAGCAACTAGCACTTATCCGTCGAGGAGCCGCTGCATGCCCCGTGCCGTTGATTCTTTCCTGCGCCCAAGCCTGATGGCCCTGGCCATCGCCCTCGCTGTCCCGCTGGCCAGCCCCGCCCTGCAGGCCGCCGAGCAGTCGACCCTGCGCGCCTATGACCTGCCCAGCGCCCCGTTGGCCAGCACCTTGACCCGGATCGCCAGCCAAGCCGGCATCGCCCTGGCGCTGGACCCGGCCTTGGTGGATGGTCGCAGCTCCGCCCCGGTCAACGGCCAGTACGACGCCCTCGGCGCCCTGCAAGCCGCCCTGCGCGGCACCGGCCTGCAGTTGCAGCAAAGCAGCATGGGCAGCTACAGCCTGGTGGCTACGCCGGAAGGGACACTGGCGTTGCCAGAGACTGCGATCAATGCGACTTCCGACTATGAAAGTGCCTGGGGTGTCTCCAGCGGCTACGTGGCCACGCGCACTGCCGCGGGTACCAAGACCGACACACCAATCGTCGAGACCCCACGCTCGATGACCGTCATCACCCGCCAGCAACTGGATGATCGCCAGGTACTCAACCTTAATGACGCCCTGCGCTACACCGCAGGCGTGCAAAGCAGCGGTTACGGTTCGGACTCGCGCGCCGACTGGCTGCGTGTGCGCGGTTTCGATCCGACCCAGTTCCTTGATGGGCTGCCGCTGCCCAAGGGCTCGTTCGCCAATCCCAAGGTCGAGCCATGGAACCTCGAACGCATTACCGTACTGCGCGGCCCAGCATCGTCGGTGTATGGGCAGACACCACCGGGCGGCATGCTCGACATGGTCAGCCGTCGTCCACAGCTTGAGAGTAAGCACCAGATCGAAGCCCAGGTGGGTAGCAATGAACACAAGCAGATCAACTTCGACAGCACCGGCAAGATCGACGACGAGGGCAAGTTTTTCTACCGTGTGAGTGGTGTGGTGCGTGACAGCAATTCACCCATTGACCACATCCCAGACAAGCGCTACAACATAGCACCCAGCCTGACCTGGAACATCGACGACGATACCAAGCTGACGTTCATCTCCCAGTACACCCGGGACGATACCGGTATAACCGGCCAGTTCCTGCCGCTACAAGGCACCAAACTGGACGGCCCGACCGGCAAGATTTCCCACCACAAGAACCTTGGCGAACCGGACTGGGATTTCTACGATCGTACTTACTACGCGTTGGGCTATGCCTTCGAACACCGTCTGAACGACACTTGGCAGTTCCGCCAGAACCTGCGTTACACCAAGAGCGATCTGTCGTTCCAGGCCGTGCAGGTCGCCACCATCAACAACATCGATGCCGATGGCAACGTCAATCGTGAGTCGGGTATCGTCAACGAAGACATCAGTCAGTTCGCCGTCGACAACAACTTCCAGGCCGACTTCCAGACCGGCGATATCAGCCACATCGTGCTGCTGGGCCTGGACCATCAGCGTTCGAATACCAACTATCAATGGCTGTATGGCATGGGCGTGCCTCCGATCAACGTCAACCGCCCGGTATATGGCGCCGACCTGTCGAATGTCACCTACTTCGCCATGCAGGACTTCCAGCAGAAAACCCATCAGACCGGTGCCTATGTCCAGGACCAGATGTCACTCGACAACTGGCGCCTGACCTTGGGTGGTCGTGAAGACTGGATTCACACCGGCACTGTGTTCCACAACAGCGCCGACGCAACCAATACCCAGCGCGACAAAGCCTTCAGCGGCAACGTCGGCCTGAGTTACGTTTTCGACAACGGCATCACGCCGTACTTCTCGTACACCGAGTCGTTCCAGCCGGCCAGTGGTGCCAACGTCAACTCCACGGAGTCATTCAAGCCAACCGAAGGCCGTCAGTACGAAGTGGGTGTGAAATACCAGCCAGTCGGAACGGATACGCTGCTCACTGCAGCCGTGTATGACTTGAAGCAGCAGAACGTGAGCGTTACAGAAGGCAGCATCACCCGCCAGGTAGGTGAACTGCAGGTTCGCGGCTTGGAACTGGAGGCCTCCACTCAGGTGACCGAGAGCCTGAAGGCCATTGCCTCGTACACCTATACCGACACCGAGATCCTGAAGGGTGACGACAGAGGCAACCGCATGGCGCTGATCCCGCGCAACCAGGCAACCCTGTGGGCCGATTACACCTGGCACAGCGGGCCACTGGACGGCTTCGGCATTGGCGGTGGCGTGCGCTATGTGGGCGATACCTACGGCAACACCGCCAATACCGAATTGGCCCATGTGGGTTCGTACACGGTATACGACGCTTCGGTGCACTACGACCTGGGCCGCCTGGACAACAGCATGAAAGGCCTTACGGTAGCCGTGGAGGCGAAGAACCTGTTCAACAAGGACTATCTGGCCAACTGTGACGGTTACTGGTGCTACTACGGCGACGAGCGCAGCGTGGTCGCCAGTGTCAATTACAAGTTCTGAGTGAACCGGGCCGTTTTGCGGCCCCAGCCTCCAACAGGCAAAACCGGTACCACGATGAAAAGCCAAACCATCCGCCGCTGGTCGGCGATCCATACCTGGAGCAGCCTGGTCTGCACCCTGTTCCTGCTGTTGCTGGCCCTGACCGGCCTGCCGCTGATCTTCCACCACGAATTGGAGCACCTGCTGGGCGACGCCCCCGAGCTGCGCGAAATGCCCGCCCATACCCCACACCTGGACCTGCAGCAACTGGTGCTCAAGGCCCAGGCCCATCGCCCCGGCGAAGTGGTGCAGTATTTCGGTTACGACGAGGATGACCGCAACGGCGTGATCGCCATCACGGCAGCCACGGCCGGTACCGAGCCGAATTCGTCGCACACCTTCATGCTCGACGCCCGCACGGGCGAAGCCGTTGCTATGCCTGCAGCCAACGGCGGCTTCATGATGACCATGCTGCGCCTGCACGTGGACATGTTCGCCGGCCTGCCGGGCAAGCTGGTGCTGGCGTTCATGGGGGTGCTGTTCGTGCTGGCGATCGTCTCTGGTACCGTGCTCTACGCGCCGTTCATGCGCCGCCTGACGTTCGCCACGGTGCGCAACGACCGCTCACGCCGGCTGCGCTGGCTCGACCTGCACAACCTGATCGGCGTCGTCACCCTCACCTGGGCGTTGGTGGTCGGCGTCACCGGTGTGATCAGCGCCCTCTCCGACCTGGTCATCGCCGCCTGGCGCAACGACAGCCTGGCGGCGATGGTCGCCCCCTACCACGATGCCCCGCCGCTCACCGAGCGCGCGCCGGCCAGCCGCCTGCTGGACATCGCCACCCAGGCCGCACCGGGCATGCAGCCAGACTTCATCGCCTTCCCGGGCACGCGCTTTTCCAGCGAGCACCACTATGCAGTGTTCATGAAAGGCGCCACGCACCTGACGTCGCATCTGCTGACACCGGTACTGATCGATGCCCGCACGCTGGCGGTCACGGCCGTCGGTGAAAGGCCCTGGTACATGGACACCATGCTCCTGTCGCAACCGCTGCACTTTGGTGACTACGGCGGCCGGCCGATGCAGATCCTCTGGGCAGTGCTCGATGTGCTGACCATCATCGTGCTCGGCAGTGGGGTTTACCTGTGGTGGGGTAAGCAGCGCAAGGCACGGGAGGTGACGGCATGAGCCACAGGTCGCAGCCGACGCGGCAGATCTTTGCCTGGCCCATGGCGATTGCCGTGCTCGGTGCCGGAGGGTTGTTCGCCGCGCTGTTGGGGGACGGCGGGTGGGATGTGCTGGCGTGGGTGGGGCTGGGGATACCGGCAGTGCTGGGGCTTCGGGGGCTGTGTTGGAAGTGAGGCCCTAGGGGGCCGCTTGGCGGCCCTTTCGCGGCACAAGGCCGTTCCTACAAGCCCTGTGGAGCGGCCTTGTGCCGCGAAAAGGCTGCAAAGCAGCCTCTGATTACTCGCCCAACCGCGGCAACAGCTCATCCAACCGTCGATGCAGCGCACTGTCACTGGGCCAGTTGCGCAGCATCCGCGCCCGGTCCCGGGTGTACGCCGGGGCGAAGCTCAGCTGGGTGGCGTGCTGGCACATGGCATCCAGGTCGATCAGCGACCACTGGCCATCCTTCCAGAACAGGTTGTGACCCTTGAAGTCGCCATGGCTGATGCGCTCGTGAATCAGCTGCTGCATCAGGTGCACCAAGGCCTGCACCTGCTCCTGTGGCGCATCGCCGCTTTCCACGTAGGGCCCGAAGCACTCGATCAGGTCCGGCCCGTCGACATACTCGGTCACCAGGTAGGCGCGGCTGCGCAGGCCCATCACCCGCTGCTCCAGCACCGCCAATGGCCGTGGCGTGGCGATGTCGAGGAACTCCAGGCGATGGCCTTCGATCCACGAGTGCCAGGCGCGGCTCGGACGCCAGAAGCGCTTGAACCAGTGGGCGGTGTTCTTGATGTTGTAGCGCTTGAGCACCAGGGTGCGACCACCCACCTCGATACGCGCCACGCTGGCCGCACCACCGGTTTTGTACAGGTGGCCTTCGTCGATCAACGCATCGGCCTGCTCCAGTACCGGCAACAGCGCCTCACGCTCAGACCGGCGAACCGCCCGCAATCCGGACAGGCTGCGCTCGACGCTGAACAGCGTGCACTCGCGCCCGGCCTTTTCCAGGTAGTCCTTCAGACGCCAGTTGCGCACCTTGTCGATCTGCTTCTGCAGCGCCTCCAGCGGCAAGGCATGTTCGGCGTTGGCCAGCAGGTAGTGCACCAGCAGCTCTTCGATGAACGGCTCCAGGCGCTTGGGCAACTGGGCGAACAGTACGCCCAGGTTCTCCAGCACCTTCTGGCGCGACAGTTGCTGGCCTGGGGCTTCGGCCTTGATGCCCGCGCCGTCGATCAGGTACAGCTTGCCGCCATGGCGCAGCAGGTTGTCCAGGTGCAGGTCTTCCTGCCACAGACCCTTGGCATGCATCTGCGCCACGGTCGCAAGGGCTTCGCCCAATACCAGCTGTTGCTCGTCGGCCAGCACCGGCAGGTTTTCGACATTGGCCCAGGCGTCGGCAAGGCTCTGTGCGCCCTCGAGGAATTCGAACAGCAACCAGCCGCCCTCACCTTCCTTGAGGCCGTCTGCCAGCAGTTGCGGGGTCGTGAGACCCTGACCGGACAGCAGCTTCACACCCTCCAGCTCACGCTGGAAATGGCGGGCGGCATTGCTGCCCACCAGCAGCTTGGCCAGTACCGGGGTGCCACGCCAGATGCCGGCGCCGACATAGCGCTGGCCCGGCAGCACGCGCAGCAGGCTGAGCAGCTGCAGGTCGGCACTGCCGGCGGCGTCGGCCAACGTCACGGTCAGGGGCAGCGATGGGCTGCGCCCGGCGTTCTTCAATTCGGACAGTTGCATCAGCGCGCCTCCTTTTCACGGCGGCGGCGCACCAGGCGCTGCAGCCAGGTATCGACCAGCGTACTGTCTGCCGGCTGTTCAAGATAGGCCGCCAGCAGGCTGCGCACATCCGCTTCGCTCCAGGCACCCGCGCGGCGCAGCAAGGGCTCGAGGTCCTTGAGCCGGTCGCGCATGCCGAACAGCAGCGGGCGGGTCTTTTCCAGGTCGATCAGTTGAGCCTGCCAGCCTTCGCGACGTTCACGCAGGAAGATGTGCTTGGGATAGAAACAGCCATGCACCTGGCCTGCAGCGTGCAGGGTACGGGCCAGCTGGCCGCACGCCTGCAGAATGCCCAAGCGGCTGGCGGCATCGAACTGCGGCCACTGGGCAAGCAGGCTGTCCAGGTCACGCCAATCGTCCAGGGCACGGGTCATGAGGATGGCCCGATGCTGGCCGTTACCCTTGCGTTCACCATAGAACACCGCCTGCAAGGCGGGGATCTTCAGCTTCTGGTAACGGCTGATGTTACGAAACTCTCGGGCGAAGGTCGGCTCGCCGAACGGGCGGTGCAGGGTGCGGGTGAGGTAGTCGCTCTGGCGCTTGAGATAGAACCCTTTACCCTCGAGCTCAAGACGAAAGACGCTGCTCCAGCCGCCACGGCCGGTGTTGGGTTCGTCCACGGCGTCCAGTTGCAGCGCCCACAGCGCCTCGAAGTCGTTCAAGCCATGACGTTGCAGCAGCGCCTGGTCGGCGCTGGCCAGGTAGTCGGTCATTCCCTTCCCTCGAAAAAGCTCACCACCTGGCGAATGCACTGCTTGTCCTTGGCCGTGAGCCGTTTCTGCTCACGGTATTGCAGGTAGAAACGCAGGCGTTGGGTCGATGACAGGTGGTATTTGGCGACCTTGTCCAGGCATGCCAGGTCCTTGATCAGGCGGTGGCGCAGCATGCAGGCGCGGCAGCCGCGCCAGAAGTCGCCGGTGGGACAGTCGATGAAGAACACCGTGGCGTTGTCGTCCACCAGCAGGTTGCGCCACTTCAGGTCATTGTGGGCGAAACGGTGCGCGTGCATCACCCGGGTGTGGCGCGCCAACTGGCGGCTGACATGGTCGACCCAGGCGCGGTCGGCCAGCCGTGGGTCGTTACGCTCGGCCAGGGCCGAGAGGTCCTCGGTGCGCGGCAGCTCGCGGGTGATCATGGCACCGCGGCCGAAGGCCAGGCCGTTGCGCTCGAGGCCGTAGGCCACCACTTCGGCGGTGGGAATATCCCATTTGGCGAACTGCTTGAGGTTCTGCCACTCGGCCTTGATTCGCGGGCGGCCAACATAGCGGCGCAAGGCCTTGCCAGCGCCGGTGTAGCGCTTGACGTAGTAGTTGATCCCGTCGCGCTCGATGCGCACCACTTCGCTGAGCGGGTCGCGGGTCAGGCGTTCGCCCTGAAGGGCGAACACCGCATCCAGACTGCCGAAATCCGCCGCCAGGCCTTCGTAGCCTGGTGCCAGTGTCCAACCCGCCATCAGAGCGCATCCCCATAGCGTTGCTTGCGATCGTAGAGTTTCTGCGCCTTGCGTTCGAGCCAGGCGAGCAGCGCGGCCTCGTCGGCCAGCACCTGGCGCAACGGGCGCTGGAAGTAGCCACGCAAAAAGCGCAGCTTGTCGCGGCGGGTCAGGCCGATGTCCAGGGCCGAGAAATACAGGGCGGCCAAGTCTTTGTCACGCCAGCGGCGGGTGATGCTGGCACGGGTCTGGGCACGGTGCAGATCGATCACCGACAGTTTCAGGCCCTCGGGCGTCACCGGTCGGTCGGTGTGCAACAGGAAATGGCAGATATAGCAGTCGCGGTGGTTGACCCCGGCACGGTGCATGCCACCGGTCATCTTCGCCACCTCGGCGATCAGCGCCCACTTCAGGCGTGGTTGCGGCGGCTGCCTGACCCAGTCGAGGCTGAAGTCTTCCAGGCTGATGGTCGGCGCAAGCTCTTCGGTGACGATGAACGAATGCTGCGTGGCCGGGTTGCTGCCGCGCTCGCCATAGGCCACCGCGGTCATGGTCGGCACGCCGACTTCATGCAGGCGCTGGATCGCCCGCCACTCCTGGCCGGCACCGAGCACCGGCAGCTTGGCGCTGAACAGGTTCTTGAAGATCTCGCCCCAGCCGATGCCACGGTGGATCTTGACGAAGTAGCCCTCACCGTCCACCTCGGTGCGCAAGGTGCGCCGGCCTTCGAGTTCACGGAACACTTCGCCCTGCAAGCCTTCCACGGCCTCGAAGGGATCGCGTCCGGCCCACAAGCGCTTGAAGGGTTCGGCCAGTATCAGCTTCATGCGGCCTCCTGCCCGAGGATCACGTCGGCAGCATGCTGCGGCATGCTGTACAAGTCGGCGGTGTCGGCGAAGGCCAGCCCGTTGCGCGACCAGTCGGCGCGAGCCTGGGCATCTTCGAGCATGCGCTGCAGGTAGCGGTTGAGCTGGTCCTGCTCGAACGGCTCGTCCAGCACCAGGCCGCTGTCGGCCTCGGCGATGTAGTGGGCGTAGCCGCACACCTGGGACACCAGCACCGGCAGGCCGGCGACCAGCGCCTCGAGCAGCACGGTGCCGGTGTTCTCGTTGTAGGCCGGGTGGATCAACAGGTCAGCCCCAAGCAGGAAGCGCGGGATGTCGCTGCGCCCCTTGAGGAACTGCACCTGCTCGCCCAGGCCGAGCGTGGCGCTCTGCAACTGGAATACCTTGGGGTCGTCCTGGCCGATCACCATCAGCCGGGTACGCTTGCGCAGGGCCGAAGGTAGCGCGGCCAGGGCCTTGAGGCTGCGGTCGACGCCCTTGGTCTTGAAGCCCGAGCCGATCTGCACCAACAGCAGGTCATCATCGCCCAGGCCGAATTCCTTACGAAAATCGGCGCGGATCGCATCGGCGTCGGCAGGGCGGCGGCGGTCCTGGGAAATACCCGGTGGCAAAAGGTGGAAACGCTCCACCGGCGTGCCGTAGTGCTTGATGAACAGCGGCTGCTGCACTTCGGAGATCATCAGCACCTCGGTGTGGGCATCCTTGGCGAACACCGCCCGCTCGTATTCGGCGAAGTGGCGGTAGCGGCCCCAGCGACGGTACAGGCCGCCACGCAGGGTCTGGGCCTTGTCTTCGAAGCAGCCGTCGGCGGCGTAGTACACATCCAGGCCGGGCATCTTGTTGAAGCCGATCAGGCGGTCGACCGGGCGCTTGGCAAGGTCGGCGGCCATCCAGGCGCTGAGCTTCTCGTTGCGCCGATGGTTGAACAGCGCCTTGACCGGCGCCACCAGCACCTCGAAACCCGGTGGAATGTCACCTTCCCAGATCAACGTGTAGACACGGATCTGGTGCCCCCGCTTCTGGCACTCCAGGGCGATGCGCATGAAGTCGCGCTGCAGCCCGCCGAAGGGGAAATATTTGTAGAGCACGAAAGCCAGTTGCATCAACGAACATCCTCAGCCAGCAGCAACGCGCTCAAGCGGCTCGCCACATGCTCGGGATTCAGGCGAGTGAAGCACAACGGCCACTCGCGTTTGAGATCGAACCGGCGCAGGTCTTCGGCGCTCGGTTTATAGGTGCACTTCTTCTGCAGGCAAGGCGCGCACGGCCAATCGCTGGCCTGGTGGACCTGGCTGCGCCCGTAGGCGCCGGTAAGGCCCGGGTTGGTCGGGCCGAACAGCGAAATGGTCGGCACATCCAGCGCCGCCGCCAGGTGGCCAAGGCCGGTATCCACCGCCACGCAGGCCTTGGCTGCCGCCAGCACGCGTGCGACCCCCGCCAGGTTCAACTTGGGCAGTACTTCGCAGTTCTTCAAGCCCTGGGCGATGCGCTCGGCGCGTGCCTTCTCCGCAGGGTTGCCCCAAGGCAGGCGCACCTGCAGGTTACGCCGGCCCAAACGCTCGGCCAGCTCGCGCCAGTAGGCCTCGGGCCAGTGCTTGGTGGCCCAGGTGGTGCCATGCAGGAATACCACGTAGGGCGCGGCAGGTGGCAGTTGCAGGCGGTCGAGGTCCAGGCCGTAGCGGCCAAGGCCTTCGGGCAGGTCGTAGGCCAGGGCCAGGGCGAACAACTGGCGCACCCGCTCCACTGCATGCTGGCCGACCGCGACCGACAGGCGCCGGTCATAGAAGCGGCTGGCCCAGCCTTCGCGCGCCGAATAACGGTCCAGCCCGGCTACCGGCGCCTTGACGTAGCGGGTCAGCCAGGCCGACTTGACCAGGCCCTGGGCGTCGATCACCAGGTCGTACTTGCGCTCGCGCAGGCGCTGCTTGAACGCCTTCCACTCGCCGCTCTTGAGCGTCTGCCAGAGGTTCTTGCGCCAGCGGCGAATAGCCACCGGGATGACTTGGTCGACGGCAGGATGCCAGCTGGGGATCTCCGCGAAGCCTTCTTCCACCACCCAGTCGAAGCGGATGCCGGGAATGGCGTGGGCAGCATCGGTGATAGCCGGCAAGGTGTGGATCACGTCTCCCAGGGAGGACGTCTTGATGATCAGGACCCGCACTTAGTCGACCTCGGCCATGACATCGATCAGGTTCGGCCCGCCCAGGCGCGTGAGCGCGGCGATCACCTGCGCCGGCTCGAGCAGGCGCAGGCAGTTGTAGTGGCCAAAGCGGCAGGTCCGGTCGAAACAGGGGCTGCACTCGATGCCCAGGCGCACGATTTCCACATGCTCGGCCAGCGGCGGCGTGAAGCCCGGCGACGTAGAACCGTAGACGGCCACCAGCGGGCGGTTCAACGCGGCTGCCACGTGCATCAGGCCCGAGTCGTTGGACACCACCGCATCGGCGCACGACAGCAGGTCGATGGCCTCGGCCAGCGAAGTTTCCCCCGCCAGGTTATAGGATTCTTCACGGAACCCTGGGATCAGCCGGTCACGGATCGACTCACCCACCGGGTGGTCGTTCTTCGAGCCGAACAGCCATACCTGCCAGCCCTGGCGGATCATCGCGTCGGCCACTTCGGCGTAGTGCTCGGCCGGCCAGCGCTTGGCCTCGCCGAATTCGGCCCCCGGGCACAGCGCCAGCACCGGGCGATCCAGTGCCAAGCCGAACTTGGCCAGGGCAGCGTCGCGGCTCTGCGCTTCGATCTGCAGGCTCGGTCGCGGGTAGGGCTGCGGCAACTCGGCGCCGGGCGCGTAGGCCAGCGCCATGAAGCGCTCGATCATCAGCGGGTAACGGGCCTTGTCCAGCTTGCGTACGTCGTTGAGCAGGCCGAAACGCATCTCGCCGCGCCAACCGGTGCGCTTGGGTATGCCGGCGAAGAACGGCACCAACGCGGATTTCAACGAGTTGGGCAGGAGGATCGCCTGGTCATACTGGCCCGCCAGCGATTTGCCGATACGCCGGCGCGTGGCCAGCTCCAGCGCGCCATGGCCGAGCGGGAAGCTCAAGGCTTGGCGCACCTCGGGCATGCGTTCGAGGATCGGCCGGCTCCACTCGGGAGCCAGCACATCGATCATGCATTCGGGGTGCTGCTGCTTCAGGCACTGGAACAAGGTCTGCGCCATCACCATGTCGCCGACCCAGCTGGGGCCAATGATCAGTATTCTCATGCTTGGTCCAGAAACGTTCGGGGAGGCCCGGCGCTGGCCTGGCCTCCCCTCTTTATATTCAGGCTATGTGGCGGACAGTGTACCACCGGTAGTGAGGCATGGATTTTTGGGGCTGCCTTGTGCCGCGAAAGGGCCGCAGGACGGCCTCGGCAACCTCACGTCAACCCCAGCTCCCCCCAGATCCGGCGCACTTCGCGGCGTTCGTCGGCAAACTGCGCCGCATCGATCACCCCCGCCTGCTTCTGCAGGGCTTGGCGGTGGGAGGCCGAGCGGAACGCCTTGTACACCTCACGCAGCAGCACAGCATCGCGGGCAGGCATCAGGCCGGCCTGCTCGAGCTCTTCCAGGATGCGGATATTGTCGGTCCAGCGCAGCATGGCCGGATGGTCGTGGGACCAGGCCAAAGCGGCGTATTGCACCATAAATTCGATATCCACGATACCGCCGGCATCCTGCTTGATATCGAACGGCACGCCGGCCTCGAAGGCATTGGCGGCAGTGCCTGCGGCGGTGCTCTTGGTACCGAGATTGTCGCGCATCTTGGCGCGCATCTCGCTCACCTCCGCCCGCAGCTTGGCCAGGTCACGCGGCTGGCCGAGCACCTGCGCCCGCACCTGCTCGAAGGCCGCCCCCACCTGCTTGCAGCCCACCAGCACCCGCGCCCGCACCAGGGCCTGGTGCTCCCAGGTCCAGGCTTCGTTCTGCTGGTAGCGCTCGAAGGCGCCCAGTGAGCTCACCAGCAGGCCCGCAGCCCCCGAAGGGCGCAGGCGCATGTCGACGTCGTAGAGCTGGCCGGAGTTGGTCTGGGTGGTCAGCATGTGGATGATGCGCTGGCCCAGGCGGGTGAAGAACTGCGCGCCATCGATGGGCTTGGCGCCATCGGTCTCGGCCTGGGGGTCACCATCATGGATGAATACCAGGTCAAGGTCCGAACCATGGCCCAGCTCGATGCCACCGACCTTGCCATAGCCGACGATGATGAAGCCCGGATCGCACAGGCTGCCGTCGCTGCGCCGGGGCTGGCCATGGCGCGCCACGGTCTGGCGCCAGGCCAGGGCCAGCACCTGGTCGAGAATCGCCTCGGCCAGCCAGGTCAGGTAGTCGCTGACCTTCATCAGCGGCAGGTTGCCGGTGATTTCCGACGCGGCCACCCGCAGGCTGTGGGCCAGCTTGAAGTGGCGCAGGGCCTCCATCTGCTGTTCCAGGTCATCCTCGGGGATGCGTGTAAGGCGCTCGCGCAACTCGGACGCCAGTTCCGGCGCCAATGGCGGGCTGAAGAGGCGGCCTTCGTTGAGCAGCTCATCGAGCAGCAGCGGGAAGCGGGCGATCTGCTCGGCGATCCATGGGCTGGCCGCACACAGGGTGAGCAGGCGGCGCAAAGCGCCCGGGTTCTCGGTGAGCAACACCAGGTAGGCCGAGCGCCGCGCCACGGCCTCGACCAACGGCAGCACCCGCTCCAGCACCAGGTCCGGGTCGTCGTGTTCCACGGCCTGGGCCAGCAGGCGCGGAATGAAGGCATCCAGGCGCTCGCGACCGATGCGCTGCATCGAGCGCAGCTGTGGGCTTGCCCGCAGGGCAGCCAGCCGGCGCAGAGCCTCGGCGCTCTGGCGGAACCCGGCTTCTTCCAGCTGACGGCAAGCCGCCTCCTCGTCCTGGGCCTGTTCCCACAACGGCGACCACTCGCCACCGACCACCAGCTCGCCCTCGCCGTCCTCATCATCCGGGTCGGCGATCACCTGGCGGAAATGCCAGTCGATGCGCTCACGCCAGTGCATGAGCTGCGCGTGGAAGGCCGGCCAGTCGGCAAAGCCGAGGATATAGGCCACGCGCGCGCGGTCCTTGTCGTCCTCGGGCAGCATCTGCGTCTGGCGGTCGGCGATGGCCTGGATGGCATGCTCGGTGTAGCGCAGGAACTCATACCCCTCGCGCAGCTCGGCGACCACTGCAGGCGGCAGGTAGCCCTGGCCTTCCAGGGTGGCCAGCACCTTGAGCAGCGGCCGTTGCTGCAGGCTCAGGTCGCGCCCGCCATGGATCAGCTGGAACGCCTGGGCGATGAACTCCACCTCGCGGATACCGCCGGCACCAAGCTTGATGTTCTCGGCCATGCCCTTGCGTCGCACTTCCTGCTGGATCAGCTGCTTCATGGTGCGCAGCGCCTCGATCGCCGAGAAGTCCAGGTAACGGCGATAGACGAACGGGCGCAGCATGTCCTGCAACTGGGCGCCGGCAACCTGGTCGCCAGCCACGACGCGGGCCTTGATCATGGCGTAGCGTTCCCAGTCGCGGCCCTGGTCCTGGTAGTACTGCTCCAGCGCATTGAACGACAGCACCAGGGCACCGGCCGAGCCGTAGGGGCGCAGGCGCATGTCGACGCGGAACACGAAGCCATCGACGGTCACCGGGTCCAGTGCCTTGATCAGGCGCTGGCCCAGGCGGGTGAAGAACTCCTGGTTGTCCAGCGAGCGCTTGACGCCCTCGGTCTCGCCGCCTTCGGGGAAAGCAAAAATCAGGTCGATGTCCGAGGACAGGTTCAACTCCACCGCCCCCAGCTTGCCCATGCCCAGCACCACCATGTGCTGCGGCTGGCCGCTGCGGTTGCCGATGGGTGTACCGAACTGCTGGCAATGGCGTGGGTACAACCATTGATAGGCCTGGTCGATGGAAGCGTCGGCCAGGTCGGAAAGGTCGCGGCAGGTCTCGCCCAGCACCGCCTGGCGGGTAATGTCGCGCCAGATGATGCGCACCTGCTGGCGATTGCGCTCACGGCGCAGGTTGCGCGCCAGCTCGTCCTCGCTCTGGGCGGCCTGGGCGGCGGCAGCGATGCGCGCGCACAGCTCGCCAGGGGCGAAGGGCCGATCCAGTTCGCCACTGGCCTGCAGGTCGAAGACCATGGCCGGCTCACGCAGGGCCACTTCCAGGACGAAATCGCTGGCGGCGGCAACCTGATCGAACGCGTGCCGCTGGGCCGGGCTCCAACGGTCCAGGTCCAACCCGTCGAGACCGACGATCGCCTCGCGCAGGGACTGTTGATTACGTGCGACCAGCGGTTGCAGGGCAGCGGGCAGATCGAGCGGCAAAGGCAGGCGCATGGTCTATCCTTGATCGGCGTGAAAGAGAGGGGTAGGTGCGGCCAAGGGGGTGCCGGACCACGGTTGGACTGTCATACAAAAGTTGGAAATAGCTGAAATAAACGAATCATTGGTAAAAAACATCAAGATTCACCCGATCAGAGCCCAGTCCCAACCTACGGGAACGTTTTTCCCCACAAGCCAGAGTGCGACAAAATGCCGCTTTTCTGTAGTTTTACTACTACCCCAGCTCTTCAAAAGCATGAAATGCCGAATCATTTGTAGTAAAACTACACGGCGCCGGATGACTGTCCGGCTAATCCAAGAATTCACGACGTCTGCCCAAAAGGCCAGTCGCAAACTCAGGCCCCCGATTCTGGTGGCCTTTCCGCCCTGGAGCAAGCCATGCAAGACCTCGATCCCGTCGAAACCCAGGAATGGCTGGATGCCTTGGAGTCGGTCCTCGACAAAGAAGGCGAAGACCGCGCTCACTACCTGATGACCCGTATGGGCGAGCTGGCCACCCGTAGTGGCTCCCAGCTGCCGTACGCAATCACCACGCCATACCGCAACACCATCCCCGTTACCCACGAAGCACGCATGCCTGGCGACCTGTTCATGGAACGCCGCATCCGCTCGATGGTACGTTGGAACGCCCTGGCCATGGTCATGCGTACCAACCTGCGGGACTCGGACCTGGGCGGCCACATTTCGAGCTTCGCCTCCAGCGCCACCCTGTACGACATCGGCTTCAACTACTTCTTCCAGGCTCCGACCGAGGAGCATGGCGGCGACCTGATCTTCTTCCAGGGCCACGCCTCCCCAGGCATCTACGCCCGCGCCTTCCTCGAAGGCCGCATCAGCGAAGACCAGATGAACAACTTCCGCCAGGAAGTGGACGGCAAGGGCCTGTCTTCCTACCCGCACCCATGGCTGATGCCTGACTTCTGGCAGTTCCCGACCGTTTCCATGGGTCTGGGCCCGATCCAGGCGATCTACCAGGCGCGCTTCATGAAGTACCTGGAAGCCCGTGGTTTCATCCCGGCCGGCAAGCAGAAGGTCTGGTGCTTCATGGGCGACGGCGAGTGCGACGAGCCGGAATCCCTGGGCGCGATCGCCCTGGCCGGCCGCGAGAAGCTGGACAACCTGATCTTCGTCATCAACTGCAACCTGCAGCGCCTCGACGGCCCGGTTCGCGGCAACGGCAAGATCATCCAGGAACTCGAAGGCGTGTTCCGTGGCGGCGGCTGGAACGTCAACAAGGTCGTCTGGGGCCGCTTCTGGGACCCACTGTTCGCCAAGGACACCAACGGTGCCCTGCAGCGTCGCATGGACGAAGTCATCGACGGCGAATACCAGAACTACAAGGCCAAGGACGGTGCGTACGTCCGTGAGCACTTCTTCAACACCCCGGAACTCAAGGCCATGGTCGAAGACCTGTCCGACGACGAGATCTGGAAGCTCAACCGTGGCGGCCACGACCCGTACAAGGTCTATGCGGCCTACCACCAGGCGGTCAACCATCAAGGTCAGCCGACCGTCATCCTGGCCAAGACCATCAAGGGTTACGGTACCGGTGCCGGCGAAGCCAAGAACACCGCGCACAACACCAAGAAGGTCGACGTCGACAGCCTGCGTCACTTCCGTGACCGCTTCGACATCCCGGTCAAGGATGCCGACCTGGAAAACCTGCCGTTCTTCCGTCCGGAAGAAGGCAGCGCCGAAGCCAAGTACCTGGCCGAGCGTCGCGCAGCCCTGGGTGGCTTCGTACCGCAGCGCCGTGCCAAGAGCTTCAGCGTCCCGACCCCGCCGCTGGAAACCCTGAAGGCGATCCTGGACGGCTCGGGCGATCGTGAGATCTCCACCACCATGGCCTTCGTGCGTATCCTGGCGCAGTTGGTCAAGGACAAGGAAATCGGCCAGCGCATCGTCCCGATCATCCCGGACGAAGCTCGTACCTTCGGTATGGAAGGCATGTTCCGCCAGCTGGGCATCTACTCGTCCGTGGGCCAGCTCTACGAGCCGGTCGACAAGGACCAGGTGATGTTCTACCGCGAGGACAAGAAGGGCCAGATCCTCGAGGAAGGCATCAACGAAGCCGGCGCCATGTCGTCGTTCATCGCCGCCGGTACCTCGTACAGCAACCACAACCAGCCGATGCTGCCGTTCTACATCTTCTACTCGATGTTCGGCTTCCAGCGTATCGGTGACCTGGCGTGGGCCGCTGGCGACAGCCGCACCCGTGGCTTCCTGATCGGCGGTACCGCCGGCCGTACCACCCTCAACGGTGAAGGCCTGCAGCACGAAGACGGTCACAGCCACCTGATGGCTGCCACCATCCCGAACTGCCGCACCTATGATCCGACCTACGGCTACGAGCTGGCGGTGATCATCCAGGACGGCATGAAGAAGATGACCGAAGAGCAACAGGACGTCTTCTACTACATCACCGTGATGAACGAAGCCTACACCCAGCCAGCCATCCCGGCCGGCGCCGAGGAAGGCATCATCAAGGGCATGTACCTGCTCGAAGAAGACACCCGCGAAGCCGCGCACCACGTGCAGCTGCTCGGTTCGGGCACCATCCTGCGCGAAGTCCGCGAAGCGGCGAAGATCCTGCGCGAGGAATACAACGTCGGTGCCGACGTGTGGAGCGTCACCAGCTTCAACGAACTGCGTCGCGACGGCCTGGCCGTGGAACGCGCCAACCGCCTCAAGCCTGGCCAGAAGCCGCAGCAGACCTACGTCGAGCAGTGCCTGGCCGGTCGCAAGGGCCCGGTCGTGGCGTCCACCGACTACATGAAGCTCTTCGCCGAACAGATCCGCCAGTGGGTCCCGAGCAAGGAGTACAAGGTCCTGGGTACCGATGGCTTCGGTCGCAGCGACAGCCGCAAGAAGCTGCGTCACTTCTTCGAAGTCGACCGTCACTTCGTCGTGCTGGCTGCCCTGGAAGCCTTGGCTGACCGTGGCGAGATCGAACCGAAGGTGGTGGCGGACGCCATCGTCAAGTTCGGCATCGATCCGGACAAGCGCAACCCACTGGACTGCTGAGGAGTATTTTTAAGTGAGCGAACTCATTCGCGTACCTGACATCGGCAGCGGTGAAGGTGAAATCATCGAGCTGTTCGTCAAGGTCGGTGATCGTATCGAGGCCGACCAGAGCCTGCTGACCCTGGAGTCCGACAAGGCCTCCATGGAGATCCCGGCCCCGAAAGCCGGCGTGATCAAGGAACTGAAGGTCAAGCTGGGCGATCGCCTGAAAGAAGGCGACGAACTGATGGTCCTGGAAGTCGAGGGCGCCGCTGCGGCGCCCGAGGCTCCGGCCGCGGCTGCCCCTGCAGCGGCACCTGCCGCCGAAGAAAAACCGGCTGCCGCTGCAGCCCCTGCCCCGGCCGCAGCTCCAGCTGCCGCCAGCGTGCAGGACATCCACGTGCCGGACATCGGCTCGTCGGGCAAGGCCAAGATCATCGAAGTCCTGGTCAAGGCCGGCGATACCGTCGAAGCCGACCAGTCGCTGATCACCCTGGAGTCCGACAAGGCCTCCATGGAGATCCCGTCGCCTGCCGCTGGCGTGGTGAAGGAAGTGATCGCCAAGCTGGACGACGAAGTCGGCACCGGTGACCTGATCCTCAAGCTGGAAGTCGCGGGCGCGGCCCCGGCCGCCGCTCCAGCCGCTGCCGCACCGGCATCTGCCAAGGCCGAGGCGGCACCAGCCGCAGCGCCTGCCGCAGCGCCGGCTCCGGCTGCAGCACCAGCTCCGGTCGCCACCGCACCGGCCGCCGGCAGCAACGCCAAGGTCCACGCCGGCCCTGCCGTGCGCTTGCTGGCCCGTGAATTCGGTGTCGACCTGGGCGCGGTCGCCGCGACCGGCCCGCACGGCCGCATCCTGAAGGAAGACGTGCAGGTCTTCGTCAAGGCCATGATGCAGAAGGCCAAGGACGCTCCTGCCGCCGGCGCGACCGGTGGTGCCGGCATCCCGCCGATCCCGGCCGTGGACTTCAGCAAGTTCGGTGAAGTGGAAGAAGTCGCGCTGACCCGTCTGATGCAGGTCGGTGCCGCCAACCTGCACCGCAGCTGGCTGAACGTGCCGCACGTCACCCAGTTCGACTCCGCCGACATCACCGAGCTGGAAGCCTTCCGCGTTGCGCAGAAGGCCGTGGCCGAGAAGGCTGGCGTCAAGCTGACCGTGCTGCCGCTGCTGCTCAAGGCCTGTGCCTTCCTGCTCAAGGAACTGCCGGACTTCAACAGCTCGCTGGCCCCCAGTGGCAAGGCGATCATCCGCAAGAAGTACGTGCACATCGGCTTCGCCGTGGACACGCCGGACGGCCTGCTGGTCCCCGTGATCAAGAACGTCGACCAGAAGAGCCTGCTGCAACTGGCAGCCGAAGCCGCGGCGCTGGCCGAGAAGGCCCGCACCAAGAAGCTGTCGTCCGACGAGATGCAGGGCGCCTGCTTCACCATCTCCAGCCTCGGCCACATTGGCGGCACCGGCTTCACGCCGATCGTCAATGCACCTGAGGTGGCGATCCTCGGCGTATCCAAGGCAACCATGCAGCCTGTCTGGGATGGCAAGGCCTTCCAGCCCAAGCTGATGTTGCCGCTGTCGCTGTCCTACGATCACCGTGTGATCAACGGCGCCGCTGCCGCGCGCTTCACCAAGCGCCTGGGCGACGTGCTGGCGGATATCCGCACCATGCTGCTGTAATGCAGCCTCCCTGCCTCACCTCGCAAGGGTGGGGCAGGCCTGTTTCGAGCTGCCACGCTCGTACCTCAACCCCGTCGTTTGGCGGGGCTTTTTTTGCCCCGAACAAACGATGCCACCCGCTTCCACAGACTCGTGGCCTTCAGACTTCCATCCTCCGGCCGACAATCTCTCTACAGCGTTCCCCCAGGCCGCTTGCCAGCCCTCGGGACATCATGCAACCTTGCCCGATACGCCGCGCCCAAGCCGCGCCTCCAGTTCAAGCGAGTCTTCGATGAAAAGCCAACCCGATGCCGCCAGCCGTTCGGCGGCCGAGGTCGTCACGCAGCTTCCCGTGCCTTCGCGGCTCGGCATGCTGCGTTTCGAAAGGCTCAACGAAGCCAGCTGGGCGATGCTGTACCTGGATCCTGCCTGCGAACGCCAGTTCGGCCTCCCCGCCGCCGAGCTCTGCGCTTTGATCGGCACGCCCTACGCCAGCCTCATGGAGCCGGAAGCGCGTTACACGCTGCACGACGAGATCCAACTGCAATTGGCCCGGCGCAACCACTACCGGGTCCGCTACACCCTGCACACCAGCGGGTCGGCCCTGCGTGTACTGGAGGTCGGTGAAGGCTACCGCCAGCACAATCGCCAGTTGCTGCGCGGCTACCTCACAGTGCTGGACGATCAGCAGGACGACCACCCCGCGCCGGTCGCCGACGACCTCGAGTCACGCAACAGCCGCCTGCAGTTGGCCCTGCAATTGAACCAGCGTGCCCAGCAGGAGCAGCTCGAGCACCTAGAGCGCGTGCGCGCCCAGCAGGACCTGATCCTGCGCCTGGCCCGCCAGCGCTACAGCGCCGACAATTCACTGCAGGAGGCCGCCGAACTGATCACCCGCAGCGCCTGCGAGATCTACAAGGTCGACTGCGCCAGCCTCTGGTACCTCGACGATCAGCGGCTCGAACCGATCAGTGCCTGGCGCAGCCATGACCAGCGCCACCACCTGCCGGACGCCATCGACGCCAGCCGCTTCCCCGACTACCTCGACGCCCTGCACGCCAGCCGTGCGATCGACGCCCACAACGCCAGCCAGGACCCACGTACCCGGGAAATGGCCGAGAGCCTGTATCCCACCGCCAGCAACGCCATGCTCGATGCCAGCATCCGTGTCGACGGGCAGGTGGTCGGCGTGCTCTGCCTGGAGCAGACTGGCACGGCTCGCGCCTGGCAGTCCGACGAGATCGCCTTTGCCGGCGAGCTGGCCGACCAGGTCGCCCAGGTCATCACCAACCACAACCGACGCACCGCCACCAGCGCCCTGAATCTGTTCCAACGGGCCGTGGAACAGAGCGCCAGCGCCTTTCTGCTGGTCAACCGCGACGGCGTGGTGGAATACGTCAACCCAAGCTTCACCGCCATCACCCAATACAGCACCGATGAAGTGCAGGGCCGCCACCTCGGTGAGCTGCCGGCACTGGAAAACCTCAGCGAGCTGCTGTTCGACTCGCCCTCCAGCCTGGCCATGGGCAACAGCTGGCAGGGCGAATTCAGGAGCCGACGCAAGAGCCTGGAGCCCTATTGGGGGCAACTGTCGATTTCCAAGGTGTTCGGCGACAACCGCGAGCTGACCCACTACATCGGCATCTACGAAGACATCACCGAGAGCAAGCTGGCCCAGCAGCGTATCGAGCGCCTGGCCTACACCGACAACCTGACCAACCTGGGCAATCGCCCATCGTTCATCCGCAGCCTCGACGAGCGTTTCGCCCGTGAAGGCGCGATTCCCATCTGCCTGCTGCTGGTGGACATCGACAACTTCAAGCGGATCAACGACAGCCTCGGCCACCAGACCGGCGACAAGCTGCTGGTCAGCCTGGCCCGTCGCCTGCGTAACAGCCTGGGCGGTGGCGACGTCCTGGCGCGCTTCGCCAGCAACGAGTTCGCCGTGCTGCTCGACGACACTACCCTGGAAGCCGGCCAGCAGGTCGCCCTGCAACTGCTGCGTACCCTCGACAAACCCATGTTCGTCGACAACCAGCTGATCAACGTCACCGCCTCCGTCGGCCTGGCCTGTGCACCGTTGCACGGCAGCGACCCGCAGAGCCTGATGAAGAACGCGGGCCTGGCCCTGCACAAGGCCAAGGCCAACGGCAAGCACCAGGTGCAGGTGTTCACTGAGGTGCTGAACGCCGAGGCCAGCTACAAGCTGTTCGTCGAAAACAACCTGCGCCGGGCGCTGGCCCAGAACGAGCTGGAGGTCTTCTACCAGCCCAAGCTGTGCCTGCGCAGTGGGCGCCTGCTGGGTCTGGAGGCGCTGTTGCGCTGGAACCACCCCGAACGCGGCATGATCCGCCCGGACCAGTTCATCAGCGTGGCCGAGGAAACCGGCCTGATCATCCCCATCGGCAAATGGGTGGTACGCCAAGCCTGCCGCATGAGCCAGCAGCTGCGCAGCGCCGGCGTGGGCAGCCTGCACGTGGCGATCAACCTCTCGCCCAAGCAGTTCTCCGACCCCGACCTGGTGAGCTCGATCGGCACCATCCTACGCGAAGAAGCGCTGCCCCCACATCTGCTGGAACTGGAACTGACCGAGGGCCTGTTGCTGGAAGCCACCGAAGACACCCACCGCCAGCTCGACGAGCTCAAGGCCCTGGGCCTTATGCTGGCGATGGATGATTTCGGCACCGGCTATTCGTCGCTGAGCTACCTGAAGAAGTTTCCGATCGACATCATCAAGATCGACCGCAGCTTCATCAACGAGATCCCCGACAACCAGGACGACATGGAGATCACCTCGGCGGTGGTGGCCATGGCCCACAACCTCAAGCTCAAGGTGGTCGCCGAGGGCATCGAGACCGCCGAACAGCTGGCCTTCCTGCGCCGGCACCGCTGCGATGTCGGCCAGGGCTACCTGTTCGACCGGCCGATTCCCGGGCGCGAACTGGTCGCCAGGCTGCGGCGCTATCCGCGTGGCCCGGTGGCCTGACAGACGCGCAAGTCTCGGGCACTATAGAACTCATTCGGGCCCTATCGCGGGACAAGCCCGCTCCCACAGGGTCATGCACAATTCCTGTGGGGGCGGGCTTGTCCCGCGATAGGGCCATCACTCTCTCTTCAAATCCACAGAGGAACGGCCATGGTCCTGCGTTCGGAAATCCTGGTGAACAAAAACGTCATGCCCACTGCGGAGCAGGCCTTGCCTGGCCGCGAAACGCCAATGGCCCTGCCCGAATTCCACTACGTATTCAAGGACACCCCACTGCTGGGGCCGTTCTTCCAGAACGTGGACTTCGCGATCTTCGGCCTGGGCTGCTTCTGGGGCGCAGAGCGCCGCTTCTGGCAGCGTGAAGGTGTGGTCAGCACGGTGGTCGGCTATGCAGGCGGCTTCACCCCCAACCCTACCTATGAAGAAGTCTGTTCGGGCCTGACCGGGCACACCGAAGTGGTGCTCGTGGTGTTCGACAAAGACAAGGTCAGCTACCGCGAACTGCTGGCGATGTTCTGGGAGTTGCACAACCCGACCCAGGGCATGCGCCAGGGCAACGACATCGGCACCCAGTACCGCTCGGCGATCTACTGCACCAGCCCCGAGCAGCTGGAGCAGGCCAAGGCCAGCCGTGATGCCTTCCAGGCAGAGCTGAGCAAGGCCGGCTTCGGTGAGATCACCACCGAGATCGACCAGGCCCCGACCGTGTATTTCGCCGAGGCCTACCACCAGCAGTACCTGGCCAAGAACCCCGACGGCTATTGCGGCATCGCCGGTACCGGCGTATGCCTGCCGCCCAGCCTGCAAGGTAATTGAGGAACGGCCGATGGCGACAATGACCCTGTTCCACTCGCCCCTCTCGCCGTTCGTGAGCAAGGTGATGATCGTGCTGCACGAGACCGGTCAGCTCGACCGCGTTGCCCTGCAGGCGGTCAATGTGAGCCCGGTGAGCGGCGACGAGCAGCTCAACCAGGGCAACCCGATCGGCAAGATCCCGGCCCTGCGCCTGGAAGATGGCACCGTGCTGCACGATAGCCGGGTGATCTGCGAGTACCTCGACCTGCAGCACGTCGGCAACCCGCTGATCCCTCGCGAAGGCTCGGCACGCTGGCGTCGCCTGACCTTGGCCTCCCAGGCCGATGCGATCATGGATGCGGCAGTCTCGACCCGTTACGAGACCTTCCTGCGCCCCGAAGACAAACGCTGGGACGGCTGGGTCCAGGCCCAAGGCGAGAAGATCCGCCGCAGCCTGGCCAACCTGGAGCAAGAGCACCTGGCGGAGCTGGCATCGACCTTCGACATCGCCGCTATTGGCGTGGCCTGTGCCCTGGGCTACCTGGACCTGCGCCAACCGCAGTTCGGCTGGCGGGAACAGCAGCCCGGGCTGGCGGCCTGGTACGCCGACGTGGCCAAGCGCCCGTCGATGGCCGCTACGCACCCGGTAGCCTGACCCCTGCCTGTAGGAGCGGCCTCGTGCCGCGAAAGGGCGGTATCGCAGCCCCAGCAAGATCAATGGCGACACCGAAACCCTGGGGCTGCTTTGCAGCCCTTTCGCGGCACAAGGCCGCTCCTACACATACCGCCAACGGGAACAGCGTGCCAAGCTGGCGGGCCAGCCAACGTCCGATTTCCCGATCCTCCCTCATGCCTCCCTTCCCACCCGTGCCCAGTCCAGTCGGCGCGTCAGCACCATGAACACACCTAGCAGGCCGAAGCACAGCAGCGAGCCCATCAGCAGCGCGTAATCCTCGGCGCTGAGCAGGCCATAGAGCATCCCGTACAGCACCGCCAACCCCGCCGCGAACCCCACGCCCCGCCATAGGCTGCCCAGCACATGGCTCAGGTAGAAGCCAATCAGCAGCACACAGGCCGCAGCCGACAGACCATAGGCCAAGCCAAAGCCCAGGTGCTCGGACAATGACAACAGCAACAGGTAGAAAAAGGCCAACGCAACACCGACCAGGGCGTATTGGACAGGGTGCACATCAAGGTGCCTGCGCACCTCGAACAGGAAGAAGCCGGCGAAGGTCAGGGCGATGAACAACAGCGCGTACTTGATCGCCCGTTCGCCCTTGAGATACTGGTCCACCGGGTCGACGAAGCTCACGCCAAAGGCACGCTCGCCAAAACCTGCGCACTGTCCTTGGCTGGCACATTGGCGCACGCTGTCTTCGAGATTGGTGGCGAAGAAGCTGGTCTGCCAGTGGGCCTTGAAGCCTTGCCCATCGATCTCCCGGCGGCTGGGCAGGTAGTTGCCGATGAAGCTGGGGTGCGGCCAGTTGGCGCGGATGTCCACACTGCTGCTGCGGCCCATCGGCACCACATGCAGCTGGCCGGTGCCCTGCAAGGCAAGGTCGAAGGCATAGCCGAATTCACCCGCCTTGCCTGCGGCGAGCATCGGCAACCGCACGTGCACCCCGCCACCCAGCCAGTCCAGGCCAGTACCGGGCTCGAACGGCAAGCGCTGGTCGTCCAGGTTCAGCTCAGGGGCATTTTCGATGCCGCGGATATCGCTGATGCCCACCACCAGGTATGGCGTGTCGAAACGGTAGTCGTCGAAGTCCTTCTCGATGCCCCAGCGTTCGGGAAGCTCGAAGCGTCCCGCGAGCCGACCTCGGGCGTGGAACAGGCGGGCCTGGTAGATGCCTCGGGCACGCAGTTCGGTGTCGGCTTCGATAGCCGCGTCGAAGGTATCCGGCAGAAAATACAGCTGGCCGCTGACCGTGCCGGTTTCCTGCATACGTTGGCCGCCCTTTTCGACCCAGCGACGCTCGTACTTGCGATACGGCACCACCAGCAGGGGGCCGCTGATCTGTTGGCCGAAGCTCGAGCTTGCGGCAATGTCCTGGACCACGCTGTCGCGCAGGGCCTGACGCTCGGCAATCAGGCCACTGATCATCAGCAAGGGGATCAACAGCAATACCATCAGCAAGGCGATCGTGGCGAGCTTGAAACTCAGGGTTCTGGTCATGGGTGGGCGCTCCGTTTGCGATGGGCGCAGTGTGGAGCGGGTGTGTGGAGGTGGTGTGGAGACTTGGTGGAGATTGGTGTAGTTGGGGCTGCTGTGCAGCCCTTTTGTGCACACAAGGCCGCGCCTACAGGAGCATTGGCCTTTGAAGTCAGCCGATTCTGCGCGCGGGTAACCATAACCGCACGCGCACCCCGCCCTCGACGTTGTCCACGGCCAATGACCCGCCATGCAGTTGCATCACCTCGGCCACGAAGTTCAGCCCCAACCCCGTGCTCTTGCGCCCGCTGCCCGGCCTTGGCAACGAATAGAACCGCTCGCTGACGCGCCCGATGGCGTAATCGGGAATCGCCTCCCCCTGGTTAAAGACGCTCAAGGCCACCCGTTCCCCTTCGCGCTCCAGCTCGAACAGCAGTGCCCCGCCCTGCGGGGTGAAGTCCAGCGCGTTGTCCAGCAGGTTGGCCAGCGCCTGGCGCATCAAGAAGGGATCGCACAACAACCGCAGGCCCGCCGGCACCCGCTGACGCACTTGCAGACCGGCGGCCTCGATGCGTGCGGTGTGAGCCTGCAGCAGTTCATCGACCAATGCGGCCAGGGCCACTTGTTGCTCATCGTCCAGCGCCTGCATCTGCTCGACGCGGGCCAGGTTGAGCAGGCGCTCGATCATCTGTTGCAAGCGCCCGCTCTCACGCTCGATATTGCCGGCGAAACGCGCCCTTTGTTCATCCGGCATATCGCCTTGCAGCAGCTCGGACGCCCCGCGGATCGCCGCCAAGGGGCTCTTGAGTTCATGGGTCAGGGTATGCACATAGCGCTCGACATAGGCCTTGCCTTCGAGCTGGGTACGCATGCGCTCCACCGCCGCGGCCAACTGCCCAAGCTCACCGCCTTTGTAGTGCGGCAACGCCGCGCGCTGGCCCTCGCTGACCGCCTGGGCGTAGCGGGTCAAGCGACGTAGCGAGCGGGCCAGCCACCAGGAAAGCGCAGCGCCTACCAGCAAGCCCAGGCCTATCAGCCCCAGGCCCAGGTTCAACAGGCGGCGCTCGGCACGGTCGATGTAGGGCTGCAACGAACTGTTGGGCTTGGCCACCGTCACCACGCCGATGATCTTGCCGTCATCGAGGATCGGCGCGGCGACGTGCATCACCGAGGTGCTTTCGTCATCCGGGTCGCTGCGGGTGGAACGGGCGCCATACTGGCCACGCAGGGTCAGGTAGACGTCGTTCCAGCGCGAATAGTCCTGGCCCAGGCCCTGGCCGCTTGAATCGAGCAACACGGTACCCTTGGCATCGGTAACGTAGATACGGTGGCTGACCTGGTTCTTCGCCAACCCCCAGATCTCAGCCCCCGGCCTGCGCTCGCCATAGGACGCCAATACCTGTGGCAGGCGCCCCTGGTTCAATGTGCCGGCCTTCACATCGTCGTGCAGTATTTCCGCCAGCAGGTTGGCGGTATCCACCAGGGTTTCCTCAGACGACTGGCGCACCACCGGACGGATCTGTTCGCGCACGGTATTGAGCAAGAAGTAGCCAGACAACCCGACGAAAAGGAAATACACCAGGAAGATGCGGATCCCCAGGCGCATCAGGCGTGGTCCGGGCTGTAGCTGTAGCCCAGCCCCCGGTGGGTCTGGATCGGCTCGGCATCGGCGGCGACCTGGCGCAGCTTGGCGCGCAGGCTCTTGATATGGCTGTCGATGGTCCGCTCGTAGCCGGCGTCGGAGGGAACGCCCACCGCATCGAGCAGTTGCTCGCGGCTGAACACCCGCCGGGGTTGCTCCAGCAGGCAGTGCAATAGGCGAAACTCATGGCGTGTCAGGGCCAGCGGCTGCGCCCGGTAGCTGATCTGCATGCCCAGCGTGTCGACCTGAAATGCCACCGCCGGGGGAGACGCCTCCACGCGCGGGGCCATGCGCTTGAGGATCGCCCGCACCCGCGCTGCGACTTCCCGGGGGCTGAACGGTTTGACCACATAATCGTCCGCGCCGATCTCCAACCCCACCACCCGGTCGATCTCGGCGTCACGCGCGCTGAGGAACATCACCGGGACCTCAGTGAAACGGCGCAGTTGGCGGCAGGTCTCGAAGCCACTGATGTCCGGCAGGCCGATATCGAGAATCACCAGATCGGCCGGGCGCAAGCGCTGTTGCTCGACAGCCGCGCTGCCGAGGGTCACCCATTCGGTGCTATGGCCATCGGCCTGCAGGGCATAGACCAGCGTGTCGGCGATGGCGGACTCGTCTTCGACGATGAGGATGTGGGGCATGGCGTCCGGCCTTGCAAATAGCGAAGCTGGACATATAGGCAAGTTTCACAGACGACGCAATCCCTTGTAGGAGCGGCCTTGTGCCGCGAAAGGGCTATAAAGCAGCCCCAGGGGATCGGTGATGCCCAAAAAATAGCCGGGGGCCGCTTAGCGGCCCTTTCGCGGCACAAGGCCGCTCCTACAGGAGGGCGGGCCCGCCTTGGATCAGCAGTCCGGCTTGCCGGCAGTGAACTTCTTCGCCGGGTTCACCGCAGCCTTGAATTCGCGCAGCGCCTTGGCGCCGATCAACAGCGGGTAGTTGAAGCTGCTGCGGTCGGTCAGGTTGACCTCCACGGTGCGCTTCACATCACCCAGGCACAGCTCCAGGTCGACCACCGGGCGCTTGGTGATCTCCGGTTCCTCGCCTTCATCTTCTTCGTCGGCGCGATTCTTGATCTTGCTGATGCGCGCCACCTTGTGCTCATAGACCTTGTCGCCGGCATCCTTGGTGGCCAGACGGAAGCGCACCCAGTCCTCGCCATCGCGGGTGAAACGTTCGATGTCCTTGGCCGACAGCGACGCGGTCAGGGCGCCGGTGTCCATCTTGGCTTTGAACGTCTCACCGATTTCCGGCACGCCAATGTATTCGTAACGGCCATACAAGGTCGGTTCGGCAGCCATCACGGGAAGGCTGAGCAATGACAACAGGGCAAGCATCGATTTCACGGGATACGCTTCCTTGAGGTGGGGCAGTACTTAGACTGCGCAAGCACGATAGGTTCGTTGTCACAGCTTATCCAACACAATGTGAAACATTTGTCCCCAGGTTCGGGCATTGGACATTTGGCGTAGGGCCATGCCCCACTTATCATTGCCAACCGCTTTTATCTGACAACAAGAGTCCTTTTATGCGTCGCCTGCTGACCGGCATCCTCACCACCGCCCTGCTGCTGCTCAACACCCTCGTGCTGATCGGCCCGCTGATGGTGTTCGCTCTGCTCAAACTGGTGCTGCCGGGCCGTGGACGCGACTACGCCTCCTGGGCGGTGATGTGGATCGCCGAGACCTGGTCGGAGATCGACAAGGCGATCTTCGCCCTGTGCATCCCGACCCAGTGGGACATCCGCGGCATCGAGAAGCTGCGCCAGGACACCTCCTACCTCTGCGTGAGCAACCACCAGAGCTGGGTCGATATTCCCGCCTTGATCGAAAGCCTCAACCGCCGCGTACCGTTCTTCAAGTTCTTCCTGAAGAAGGAGCTGATCTGGGTACCACTGCTGGGCCTGGCCTGGTGGGCGCTGGACTACCCTTTCATGAAGCGCTACAGCAAAGCCTTCCTGGACAAGCACCCCGAGCTCAAGGGCAAGGACCTGGAAATCACCAAGGCAGCCTGCGAACTGTTCAAGCGCCAGCCGGTCACGGTGGTCAACTACCTGGAAGGCACCCGTTTCAGCGAGGCCAAGCGCCAGGCCCAGCAATCGCCCTACCAGCACCTGCTCAAACCCAAGGCCGGCGGTGTCGCGTTCGTGCTCGCAGCGCTCGGCGAGCAGCTCGATGCCCTGCTGGACGTCACCATCGTCTACCCCGGCGACAAGGCGCCAGGGTTCTGGGACCTGCTCAATGGCAGCATCAGCCGGGTGATCATCGATATCCGTGTGCGCGAGCTCGACCCGGCGCTGTCTGCGGGTGACTACGAGAACGACCCTGACTTTCGCCAGAGGGTGCAGGCCTGGGTGAACCAGTTGTGGCTGGACAAGGACCAGCGGATCGCGCAACTGCGCGCCGAGATGCATTAATTAATCTGCCCAATCGCCGGCAAGCCGGCTCCCACCCGTCCTGCGCTGTTTTCAGAGGCACCGCCATACCTATGGGGGCCGGCTTGCCGGCGATCGGGCTAGAAACACGGTGGAACAAACCGATTAAAATCCAGATTTATAATCGACATTAGCAACTCTTTGTTTGTCATCACCCACCTGGGTGGATAAAAATCGATCAACGCACAACTACAAAAATGCCTGGATCGATCGATGGCCAAACAACCTTGCAACGCTGCCGAGGCAGCTCCTCAACTTCGCCGTGTCCTGGGGCTTCCCGCCCTGGTGTTCTTCGGCCTGGTGTACATGGTCCCGCTGACCATCTTCACCACCTACGGCATCGTCACCGAGATCACCGGTGGCCGTACGGCCGGCGCCTATCTCGTGACCCTGCTGGCGATGCTGTTCACCGCCACGTCCTATAGCTTCATGGTCAAGCGCTTCCCGGTCGCGGGCTCGGCGTATTCCTACACCAACATGGCCTTCGGCCCGAACGTCGGCTTCCTCGCCGGCTGGTCACTGCTGCTCGACTACCTGTTCATCCCGATGATCAACTACCTGCTCATCGGCCTGTTCCTCAACATCGCCTTCCCTGCCATACCGGCCTGGGTCATCATCCTGGCTTCGATTGCCCTGGTGACCGTGCTCAACGTGATCGGTATCCATTCGGTGGCGAAGGCCAGCAACCTGATCGTCGGCGCGCAGATCGTCTTCATCGGGGTGTTCGTGGCGCTGTCCTACCAGTCCCTGGCTGGTCAGCCGGTCGACCTGCTTTCGCCGCTGCTGGGCGATGGCAGCCAGCCGGGCTTCGGCCACCTGATGGCCGGTGCGGCGGTGCTGTGCCTATCGTTCCTGGGCTTCGACGCGGTCTCCACCCTGGCGGAAGAAACCCGTGATGCGCGCCGCGACGTGCCACGGGCGATCATCCTCACCACTCTGGGCGCGGGCCTGCTGTTCACGCTGCTGGCCTACATCAGCCAATTGGTACTGCCGGGCAGCACGTTCGCCAACGCCGATGCCGCCGCCAACGAAGTGATGCTCAAGGCCGGCGGCCAGTTCCTGGCCAACTTCTTCACCGCCGCCTTCGTCGCCGGCAGCCTGGGCTCGGCCCTGGCCTCCCAGGCAGCGGTGTCGCGCATTCTCTACACCATGGGCCGCGACAAAGTGCTGCCACAGCGCACCTTCGGCAAGCTGTCGCCACGCTTCGGGACCCCGGTGTTCGCCATCGTGCTGGTGTCGGCTTTCTCGTTGCTGGCCTTGGTCATCGATCTCGCCACCCTCGCCTCGCTGATCAGCTTCGGCGCGCTGGTGGCTTTCTCGGCGGTGAACCTGGCAGTGGTGCGTACCCATTTGGTGGGCCAGAGCGCTCACCGCAACCTCAAGGGCCTGCTGTGCTACGGGCTGGTGCCGCTGGTGGGCCTGGGCCTGACTCTGTGGCTGTGGACCAGCCTGTCGGCGCTGACCCTGGTGATCGGCCTGTGCTGGTTCGCCGTGGGCCTGGCCTACCTGGCAGTGCTCACTGCCGGCTTCCGCCGGCCCGTGCGCCTGGTGGACTTCTCCGAAAGCCCCCTGTAGGAGCGGCCTTGCGCCGCGAAAGGGCCGCATAGCGGCCCCAGGGTTTCAGCGTTATCGCAGGTATCGTTGGGGCCGCTCCTACATGCAAGCGTGTCAGACCGAAGGCACGGCCGCTGGAGCCGGGGTCGCCCACAGGCTGCCCAAGTTCTGCAACAGAGAGCCGGCGATGCCCTGCTGCCCCAGGTACTGGAGGATCAGCGGGGCGAACTGGCCGATCATGCCAGTGTCCATCCCCAGCAGCTTGAAGGCGTTGTCCAGGTCGCTGCGGTTCTCGACGTTACCCAGGGCATTGCCCAGGGGCGAGGCGTCCTGGCTGTTCTGCCCGAGCAACGCGCCCAGGCCACTCAAACCACCCAGTGCATTGGCACCGGTGAGCAGGTCCAGACCGGGCACCGCCTGGGTCAGCTGGCCATAGTCGGTTTCACTCAGGTTGTTGCGCGCCAGCCCCAGCATCGCACCTGCACCACCGATGGCCTGTTCAGGGGTGATCTTCAGCTCGCTGCCCAAGGTATTGAGCAAGTTGGCCTGGGCGGCCGGGGCCTGCACCTGGCCCTGCTGGCTCGAATTCTGGTTCTGCATCGCCGACACGGCATTGGCCGCGTCGCTCAGGTTGTAGGCGAACACCGGGCTTGCAGCCAGGGTCATCAGGGTTGCCAGGGTAAGCGCTTTCATCGGGGGAGGACCTCGTCGGCCGGGATGGCCTGGGAAACGAGGCATTTGACTGGGCAAAACGGGGAATGTTCCGGCCGACCATCGAGGCCGCCATAAACCTGTCCATCATAAAAAAGCCCCTCGATTCGAGGGGCTCTTTCATCAGCGTGTTACGCCGCACCCCACATCTTGTGCGGGTCGATCACGAACTTCTTCGGCACACCTGCATCGAACTCGCCGTAGCCTTGCGGCGCCTGGTCCAGGTTGATCACCTGCACGCCAACCACCTCGGCGATGTTGATACGGTCCCACATGATCGCCTGCATCAGCTGGCGGTTGTACTTCATGGTCGGGGTCTGGCCGGTGTGGAAGCTGTGCGATTTCGCCCAGCCCAGGCCGAAGCGGATGCTCAGCGCGCCGATCTTGGCAGCGGCATCCACCGCACCCGGGTCTTCGGTCACGTACAGGCCCGGAATACCGATGTTGCCGGCAACGCGGGTGACTTGCATCAGCGAGTTCAGCACGGTAGCCGGTGCCTCGTGCTTGGCACCTTCGTGGCCATGGCCGCGGGCTTCGAAGCCGACGGCATCGATGGCGCAGTCCACTTCCGGTTCGCCGAGGATATCGACGATCTGCTCGTGCAGCGGGGTGTCCTTGGACAGGTCGACCACTTCGAAGCCCTGGGCCTTGGCATGGGCCAGGCGGGCCGGGTTGAGGTCGCCGACGATGACGCAGGCGGCGCCCAGCAGGCGAGCCGAGGCAGCCGCTGCCAGGCCGACCGGGCCAGCACCGGCAACATAGACGGTGCTGCCTGGGCCTACACCGGCAGTCACGGCACCGTGGTAACCAGTCGGCAGGATGTCGGACAGGCAGGTCAGGTCACGGATCTTCTCCATGGCCTTGTCGCGCTCCGGCAGTTTCAGCAGGTTGAAATCAGCGTATGGCACCAGGACGTATTCGGCCTGGCCGCCGGTCCAGTCGCCCATATCGACGTAGCCGTAGGCACCGCCGGCGCGAGCCGGGTTGACGGTGAGGCAGACACCGGTGTGCATTTCTTTGCAGGAGCGGCAGCGACCGCAGGCGACGTTGAACGGTACCGACACCAGGTCGCCGATCTGCATGCGCTCGACGTCGCGGCCCTTCTCGACGATTTCACCGGTGATTTCGTGGCCCAGAACCAAGCCGACCTGGGCGGTAGTACGGCCACGGACCATGTGCTGGTCGGAGCCGCAGATGTTGGTGGAGACCACCTTGAGGATCACGCCGTGCTCGATCTTATTGCCGCGTGGGTCCTGCATTTTGGGGTAGTCGATCTTCTGGACCTCGACCTTACCAGCGCCGAGATACACCACTCCACGATTACCAGACATGCTCTTACCTCGCTCGATTTGTACTTTTATTGCAGCGGTGGTGGAAGCGCCACCCTTCGTGGGCGACATGTGTTACTGGAATGCCGGGAATTGTGGGCCTGATGAGGCCAGATGCACTGACTGGAAACGACAGGCAAATGCCTCTGAACGGCAATTGGCCAGGTGGTGGTCGCACGCATGCCCAGGACGATCAATATCTACCGCAATAGCGCGGCGACCGAGTGTTTCGATAGAGGTGCAGTAACCCACCGTCTATCGAACCGGAGAACCAACATGACAGTTAATGAACGCCCTGAAGACGCCTTCTGGCCCTACTGGGTCGAGGCTGCCAGGCAGCAGGGCTTCGAACCAGAGATCGAAGCAGCATTGTTCAGCAATACAGAGGAATACTACTTTCTGGACATCGACAAGATCTTTTATTACGCGGCCCATAATTCAAGCTACGGCTTCGACGAAGAAGTCGAAAACATGGACCTTCACGAGTTCAAAGCAGGCTGGCTATCCCACGGCGGCGATCCAATCGCAGGAAAGAACCTGGGTGCGGACCTGCGCCAGAAGTTCGTTACAGCCGTCCGTGAAACCTTGAAAGCCCATGCCCGCGATAAAAGCTAGGCGCGCTCAGAGCACCACGGTCCTGTTCGCATTGAGGAACACCCGTCGCTCGATGTGATACCCCACCGCCCGCGCCAAGGTCAGGCACTCGATATCGCGCCCTTTGGCGATCAGGTCTTCAGGGTAGTGGCTATGGTCGACCACCTCCACGCCCTGAGTGATGATCGGCCCTTCGTCGAGGTCGTTGTTGATGTAGTGCGCCGTGGCGCCGACCATCTTCACGCCCTTGTTGTAGGCCTGGTGGTAGGGCTTGGCACCCTTGAAGCCCGGTAGCAGGGAGTGATGAATATTGATCGCCCAGCCATCCAGGCGACGGCACAGCTCGGGCGACAGCACCTGCATGTAGCGGGCGAGGATCACCAGCTCGGCGCCGGTCTCCTCGATCACCTGCAGCACCTTGCGCTCCTGGGCTGGTTTATCCTTCGGGTCCAGGGGGAAGTGGTAGTACGGAATCTTGTGCCACTGGGCCAGGGGCTCGAGGTCCGGGTGGTTGGATACCACCGCCACCACGTCCATGGCCAGCTGGCCGATGCGCTGGCGATACAGCAGGTCGTTCAGGCAGTGGTCGGCCTTGGACACCATGATCACCACTTTGGGGCGATGGTTCGGTGCGGTCAGCTCGAAGGCCATGCCGAACGCATCGCTGCGCTCGGCGAGGCCGGCACGGAAGCCGGCTTCGTCGAAATCGTCCGGCTGGCGGAACTCGACGCGGATGAAGAACCGCCCCGACAGCCGATCATCGAAGGAGTGATGCTCCGTCACGTAGCAGCGCTGCTCATAGAGGTAACGCGTGACCACATCGACGGTGCCGAGCATGCTCGGGCAGTCGGCGGTGAGAATCCAAGTGTCCGGTGCCCGACTCATGCGTGTTCTCCTTATGCTTCGATGGACAGACCGTATTCAGCCGACGCGTCCTGCAGCCACAGCCACCAGTAGTCGGAGAAGCTGCGACGGATCACCAGCTCCCAGGTGTCCTCGGCGGTGCGACGGATCACCAGTTGCGACTTGGCGAACACGGTGCCGACGGCCTTGCCGACCGGGAAGTTGTTCGGGTGTACATCATAGCTGGTGGATTTCATCAGCACGTCGCGTACGTTCGGGCCGCGCAGTTCGAGCAGGGTCTGCCCGCCGCTGATGTTGACCACCTGGATGTGCTGGCCTTCGAGGGCTGCGCGCAGTTTCTGCTCGATGGCGAACTCCTGGCCGCCTGGAACGATCAGCAGCCATTCATCGGGGCCGACCCACTGCAGCGACATCTCGGCGTTGGCGACGACGGTCAGGGCGACCGGCAGCTCCAGCCCCAGGGCCTTCTTCACGCCAGCGGCGAACGCTGCGTCATGGCCATCGCCACGGAGGGTCAGGTGACCCAGGAACTTGTGTTCACGCAGGGTGACGCCTGCGTTCTTGCGGCCCTTGCCGACCAGGCTGGCCAGGTCGGCATGGTGCAGCGGCGACTCGGCCCGGGCGTTGGAGCCGGGGTTTTGCTGGAAGACGTTGATTACGCTCATTTCTTACCTGCCTTGAATTCTGTTGGTCAGAGCGACACAGCCTCTGGGGAACCTATTGCCTGTGGTGGCCTTGCTGGCCTCATCGCTGGCAAGCCAGCTCCCACAGGGACAGCGTCAGCCTTTAGACCTGCATCGTTCCTGTGGGAGCCGGCTTGCCGGCGATAGGGCCAGCCGGCTCGCCACAGGACGGAGTCAGACGTTCTGCCGCTCACCCTTCGGATCGAAGAACACCGAAGACACGATCTCGGCCTCGATCACGCTGCCGTCAGCCTGTGGCGAGTAGACACGCTCGCCCATGCGCTTGAGGCCGCCCTTGACCACACCCATGGCGAACGAATAGCCCAGGGAGTTGGAGGCATAGCTCGAGGTGACGTGGCCGACCATGTCCATCGGGATCGGCTGGTTCGGGTCGAACACCAGCTGGGCGCCTTCAGGCAGCCACTTGGTCGGGTCGACAGGCTTGAGCCCCACCAGTTGCTTGCGATCTTCACGCAGGCAATCCGAACGGGTCATGCCGCGTGCGCCGATCCAGGAGAACGGCTTGTTACGACCGACACACCAGCCCATGTTGAGGTCGTCCGGGTTCATCGAGCCGTCGGTATCCTGGCCGACGATGATGAAGCCCTTCTCGGCACGCAGCACGTGCATGGTCTCGGTGCCGTACGGGGTCAGGTTGTACTTCTTGCCCGCCTCGACGATCTGTTCCAGCACGCCCATGGCGTAGTTGGCCTGGACGTTGATCTCGTACGACAGCTCACCGGTGAAGGAAATACGGAACACCCGTGCCGGCACACCGCCGACCAGACCTTCCTTCCAGCTCATGAACGGGAAGGCTTCCTTGTCCAGATCGATGTCGGTCAGCTCGGCCAGCAGCTTGCGGCTGTTCGGGCCGGACAGGGTCATGGTGGCCCAGTGGTCGGTCACGGAGGTGAAGTACACCTTCAGGTCCGGCCATTCGGTCTGGTGGTACAGCTCCAGCCACTGCAGTACGCGTGCCGCGCCGCCGGTGGTGGTGGTCATGATGAAGTGGTTGTCGCCGACGCAGGCGGTCACGCCGTCGTCGAAGACCATGCCGTCTTCCTTGCACATCAGGCCGTAACGGGCCTTGCCCACGTCGAGCTTGGTCCAGGCGTTGGTGTACACGCGGTTGAGGAATTCGCGGGCATCCGGGCCCTGGATGTCGATCTTGCCCAGGGTCGAGGCGTCGAGCAGGCCGACGCTGTCGCGCACTGCCTTGCACTCACGCTCCACTGCGGCATGAATGTCTTCACCGGCTTTCGGGAAGTACCAAGGGCGCTTCCATTGGCCGACATCTTCGAACTCGGCGCCGTTCTTCAGGTGCCAGGCGTGCAGCGCGGTGAAGCGCACGGGCTCGAACAGGTGACCACAGTGGCGGCCCGCTACGGCACCGAAGGTGACCGGCGTGTAGTTGGGGCGGAACATGGTGGTACCCATCTGCGGGATGGTGATACCCATCGAACGGGCGGCGATAGCCAGGCCGTTGATGTTGCCCAGCTTGCCCTGGTCGGTACCGAAGCCCAGCGCGGTGTAGCGCTTGACGTGCTCGACCGACTCGAAACCTTCGCGGGTGGCCAGCTCGATGGCCGCTGCGGTGACGTCGTTCTGCTGGTCGACGAACTGCTTCGGCGCACGGGCGGTGCCCTTGTCGTGCGGCACCTGGAACAGGGCCAGGGTCGCTTCTTCCTTGCGTGCAACGACTTTCGGCAGGGTGCCGGTAACGGCCTTGAAGCCCGCTTCGGTCGCTGCCTGGACGCCGCCTTCGAAACCGTCGGCAATTGCGTCACCCAGCGGATATACACCGTTCACGCCACCGACGCAGACGCGTTTTTGCGGAGCGTCGCCCGGCACGAAGCCGAGGATGTCGTCACGCCAGATCGGACGACCGCCCAGGTGCGAGGCCAGGTGAACCACCGGGCTGTAGCCACCGGAGCTGCCGATCAGGTCGCACTCGAGCCATTCGCCTGGGCTGGTGACCTTATGCGCCACGGCATCGATCGCAGCGACGCGGGCGCCGGTCACGTGCTTGGAACCCTTGGCCTCGATCACGGCGCTGGAGGTCAGGATGCGGATGCCCTTGGCACGCGCTTCCTCGACCAGCGAACCGCGTGGGTTGTGGCGCGCATCAGCGATGGCCACCACTTGCAGGCCGGCGTCGTGCCAGTCCAGCGCGGTGCGGTAGGCATGGTCGTTGTTGGTCGACAGCACCAGCTTGCGGCCCGGGGCCACGCCGTAGCGGCGCACGTACACCGAAATGGCGCCGGCGAGCATGTTGCCCGGCACGTCGTTGTTGCCGTACACCAGCGGACGCTCGTGGGTACCGGTGGCCAGCACGACACGCTTGGCACGCACGCGGTGGACGCGATGACGAACCTGACCGATCGGGGCGCGGTCACCTAGGTGGTCGGTCAGGCGCTCATGGATGGTCAGGAAGTTGTGGTCGTGGTAACCGTTGACCGTGGCGCGAGGCAGCAGGGTCACTTCCGGCAGCGACTGCAGCTCGGCGACGACTGCGGCGACCCAGTCGGCGGCGGGTTTGCCGTCGAGGGTTTCGCGGGTATCGAGCAGGCTGCCACCGAACTCTTCCTGTTCGTCGGCGACGATCACGCGGGCGCCGCTACGGCCGGCAGCCAGGGCTGCGGCCAGGCCGGCAGGGCCTGCACCGACGATCAGCACGTCGCAGTGCTGGTTCATGTAGTCGTAGCTGTCCGGGTCGTTCTGCAGCGGTGCTCGACCGAGGCCTGCTGCCTTACGGATGTACTTCTCGTAGGTCATCCAGAACGACTTGGGATACATGAAGGTCTTGTAGTAGAACCCGGGCGGCATCATGCTGCCGCCGACCTTGCCCAGGATGCCCATGACGTCGTTGTTGACGTTCGGCCAGCCGTTGGTGCTGGTGGCGACCAGGCCCGAGTACAAGGCCTGCTGGGTGGCACGCACGTTCGGCACCTGGGTGGCTTCGCTCGAACCCAGCTGCAGGATGGCGTTCGGCTCTTCCGGGCCGGCCGCGATGATGCCGCGTGGGCGCGAGTACTTGAAGCTGCGGCCGACGATATCGACGCCGTTGGCCAACAGCGCAGCGGCCAGGCTGTCACCGGCATAGCCCTGGTAGGTTTTGCCGTTGAAGGTGAAGTTCAGGACCTTGCTGCGGTCGATGCGACCGCCGCTGGCGAGGCGATAGACCTGGCTCATACTTTTTCTCCCTGGCCTTTGACGGCCGACTGCGCGGGGTTCAGCTTGTTCGCGGTGACCTGCGGCTTCTCGCCGATCTTGTAGGTTTCCAGGATCTCGTAGGTCTCGGTGTTACGCGTGACGTTGAAATACTGGCGGCAGCCGGCGACGTGGTCCCACAGTTCGTGGTGGATACCGCGCAGGTTGTCGCGGAAGAACATGTAGGTACCCCATTCCTCGTCGGTGCAGGCGCTAGGGTCCAGCGGGCGGGCGATATGAGCCTGGCCGGAGGAGTGGAACTCTTCTTCGGAGCGCAGCTCGCCGCAGTGGGGACAGAAAATATGCAACATGACGAATTGTCTCCGATTAGTGGGCGACGGCCGCAGCGCCGTGTTCGTCGATCAGCGCGCCGGTGTAGAAGCGATCGATCGAGAAAGGCTTGGCCAGCGGGTGCATCTCGCCTTTGGCGAGGCTCGCGGCGAAGACGTTGCCCGAACCCGGGGTCGCCTTGAAGCCGCCGGTACCCCAGCCGCAGTTGAAGAACAGGTTTTTGACAGGGGTCTTGGAGATGATCGGGCATGCGTCCGGGCAGGTATCGACGATGCCGCCCCACTGACGGTTCATGCGAACGCGCGAGAGGATCGGGAACATCTCGACGATCGCCTGCATGGTGTGCTCGATGATCGGGTAAGAACCACGCTGGCCGTAGCCGACCCAACCGTCGATACCGGCGCCGATGACCAGGTCGCCTTTGTCGGACTGGCTGATATAGCCATGCACGGCGTTGGACATGATCACGCTGTCGATGATCGGCTTGATCGGCTCCGATACCAGGGCCTGCAGCGGGTGCGATTCCAGCGGCAGGCGGAAGCCGGCCAGCTTGGCCATGTGGCCGGAGTTACCGGCGGTGACCACGCCGACGCGCTTGGCGCCGATGAAGCCCTTGTTGGTTTCCACGCCGATCACTGCGCCGTTTTCCTTGCGGAAGCCGATCACTTCGGTCTGCTGGATCAGGTCCACGCCGAGGGCGTCGGCAGCACGTGCATAGCCCCAGGCCACGGCATCGTGACGGGCCACGCCGCCACGGCGCTGGACGGTCGCGCCGAGGATCGGGTAGCGGGTGTTCTTCGAGCAATCCAGATACGGGATCTCGGCAGCCACCTGCTCGGTGTTCAGCAGTTCGCCGTCCACGCCGTTGAGGCGGTTGGCGTTGACGCGGCGCTCAGAATCACGGATGTCCTGCAGGGTGTGGCACAGGTTGTAGACGCCGCGCTGGGAGAACATCACGTTGTAGTTGATGTCCTGGGACAGGCCTTCCCACAGCTTCATGGCGTGTTCGTACAGTTTGGCCGACTCGTCCCACAGGTAGTTGGAACGCACGATGGTGGTGTTACGGGCGGTGTTGCCGCCGCCCAGGTAACCCTTCTCGATCACCGCGACGTTGGTGATGCCGTGCTCCTTGGCCAGGTAGTAGGCCGTGGCCAGGCCATGGCCGCCACCGCCGACGATGACCACGTCGTACACCTTCTTCGGCGTCGGCGTGCGCCACATGCGCTGCCAGTTCTCGTGGTGGCTGAGGGAGTGTTTGAAAAGGCCGAAGCCTGAATAGCGTTGCATGGTTGGTTACTCCACTCAGCGGTAGACCGGGAAATCGGCGCACAGGGCGGCGACGTTCTTGGCAACGTCGGCTTCGACGTCGGCGTCACCCAGGTTGTCCAGCACATCGCAGATCCAGCCGGCCAGGGCCACGCACTGGGCTTCCTTGAAGCCACGGGTGGTGACGGCCGGGGTGCCGATGCGCAGGCCCGAGGTGACGAACGGCGACTGCGGGTCGTTGGGCACGGCGTTCTTGTTGACGGTGATATGGGCGCGGCCCAGGGCGGCGTCGGCGTCTTTGCCGGTCAGGCCCTGGCGAATCAGGCTGACCAGGAACAGGTGGTTGTCGGTACCGCCCGACACGACATCATAGCCGCGATCGATGAACACCTTGGCCATGGCCTGGGCGTTGTCGATGACCTGCTTCTGGTAGGCCTTGAACTCAGGCTCCAGCGCCTCCTTGAAGCACACGGCCTTGGCAGCGATGACGTGCATCAGCGGACCGCCCTGGGCGCCCGGGAACACGGCAGCGTTGAGCTTCTTCTCGATCTCTTCGTTGGACTTGGCCAGGATCAGGCCGCCACGCGGACCGCGCAGGGTCTTGTGGGTGGTGGTGGTGACCACGTCGGCGAACGGGATCGGGTTCGGGTACAGGCCAGCGGCAACCAGGCCAGCCACGTGGGCCATGTCGACGAACAGCAGCGCGCCCACTTTGTCGGCGATGGCGCGGAAGCGTGGGAAGTCCAGGGTCTTGGAGTAGGCCGAGAAGCCGGCGACGATCATCTTCGGCTTGTGCTCGACGGCCAGGCGCTCGACTTCGTCGTAGTCGATCAGGCCGGTGTTGGTGTCGATGCCGTACTGAACAGCGTTGTACAGCTTGCCCGAGGACGACACCTTGGCACCGTGGGTCAGGTGGCCGCCGTGAGCCAGGCTCATGCCCAGGATGGTGTCGCCCGGCTGCAGCAGGGCCAGGTAGACGGCGCTGTTGGCCGAAGAGCCGGAGTGTGGCTGGACGTTGGCATAGTCGGCGCCGAACAGCTGCTTGGCGCGCTCGATGGCCAGGGCCTCGACCTTGTCGACGTGCTCGCAGCCACCGTAGTAGCGCTTGCCCGGGTAGCCTTCGGCGTACTTGTTGGTCAGGCCGCTGCCCTGGGCCTGCATGACGCGCTTGCTGGTGTAGTTCTCCGAGGCGATCAGCTCGATGTGATCTTCCTGGCGCTTCTCTTCGGCATTCATCGCCGCCAGCAGTGCGTCGTCGTAACCCTGGATCTGGTCTTGCTTGCTGAACATCGTTTGTCTCCTGGCAGCGGCCATTTCTTGTCTTCGAGGCACTGTGGCCCTTTGTGGCGATGGTATGGCCGGCACGGTCGACTCAGATGCCTGCGCACGCCTTGCAATGGCGCGTTTACGACATTCGATCATGGAGCGTTCCGAAACCGACTGGTGGGAACGCCCGCACCGCTCACGCGCCGCTTATCCGACAGGCATATAGAAGGCGACGCAATAAGGAAAAGCCAATGCCCGTCCGCTTCTGCACGAAAGTTCCCCCTTACTTCTAATAGTTGTTACCTGGCACCCTGATATTCATCATGAATTCGCCTTTACGAAGTTGCGTGACCAGCCCGACCAATACGACAACTTTCATTCGTAATCAGAAAACACGAGCGAATACATGACTATTAAAATCACTATCGACAAACGATCCATGCCTGCGAACGAAGCGGCCGTACGCGCCCTGCTCTGCCTGCAGCCTGGCGATCAACTGAGCGCCGCCACCGAAAGCGATTATTTCTCCGGTGATGTAACTGCCGTGACCGCAAGCATCCAAGGCACGGATGCCGAATGGATCGTCAACGGCCAGATGGAGCGAACCGCACCACGCTCACTGAAGGAGAAACCCTCTAACTCCCTCAGCTCCGTGACGCTTAAGATGGATGGCAGACCCGTATACCTGACTGACAAGGACCGAGCGGAAGTCGCCATGCGGACGGCGAGAGACGACAGGTTCCTCTATGAAGGCACGCCCTACCGAGTCACCGCACGCCGTGTCGATGCCTCCCTGTTCGATGACGGCCTCGCCGTCTTCGAATGGACTCTGGAAATGACGCGCATCTGAACACTAAAGTCATCAAATAAAGAGTGTTGAACATGCCAAATTCCGATATGAAAACCCTTGCCACCCTGAATACCAATTCTGTCTAGTCCTGAAATAGGTTTACACCTGTTCAGGTAGGCCGACAGGCCTCAAAACGCCCGATGCACCGCATCGGGCGTTTTGTTTTTCAGAGCCATGTGAGGCCGCCCCGTGTTGTAGATCTGCACCGCCTCATCAACCATCTTTCTCGCCTGCTCCAGATTTTCTGGATTGCTCAGCAACAGCTCTGTTTTGAGGATTCCGTTGATCCGTTCGGCCAGCGCGTTCTGATAGCAGTCATATCCTACGATCGAAATTACCCAGCCTCTGACGGCCTGACGATTTCCCATTGGGACGCCTGCCCGCCAGGCGTCCCGCAGGCCTGATACCCATCAGGCCTGCAAGCCTCCATGGCTGCATAGGCAACGCCCAAGAGGATGGTTTAGAGTGCTGTTCTGCGTCGTTCACAGGACAGAGCCATGACAGACAACAGCCAACAATTCGCCAGCGACAACTATTCCGGCATCTGCCCCGAAGCCTGGGCCGCAATGGAAAAAGCCAACCTGGGCCATGAACGCGCCTACGGCGACGACCAGTGGACCGAGCGCGCCGCCGAATACTTCCGAGAGCTGTTCGAAACCGATTGCGAGGTGTTCTTCGCCTTCAACGGCACCGCCGCCAACTCCCTGGCCCTGGCCTCCCTGTGCCAGAGCTACCACAGCGTCATCTGTTCCGAGACCGCCCACGTCGAGACCGACGAATGCGGCGCGCCAGAGTTCTTCTCCAATGGCTCCAAATTGCTCACCGCACGAAGCGTGGACGGCAAGCTGACGCCCGAATCGATCCGCGAAGTGGCGCTCAAGCGCCAGGACATCCACTATCCCAAGCCGCGCGTGGTGACCATCACCCAAGCCACCGAAGTGGGCACGGTGTACACCTCCGACGAGCTCAAGGCGATCAGCGCCACCTGCAAGGAGCTGGGCCTGAACTTGCACATGGACGGCGCACGCTTCTCCAATGCCTGCGCTTCCCTGGGCTGCACGCCAGCGGAGCTGACCTGGAAGGCGGGCGTGGACGTGCTGTGTTTCGGCGGCACCAAGAACGGCATGGCGGTGGGCGAAGCGATCCTGTTCTTCAACCGCGCCCTGGCCGAAGACTTCGACTACCGCTGCAAGCAGGCGGGCCAGCTGGCGTCGAAGATGCGTTTCCTGTCCGCACCCTGGGTCGGGCTGCTCGAAGATGGCGCCTGGCTGCGCTATGGCCGCCATGCCAACCACTGCGCACAGCTGCTGGCCTCGCTGGTCAGCGACCTGCCGGGGGTGGAACTGATGTTCCCGGTGCAGGCCAACGGCGTGTTCCTGCAAATGCCGGAAGCCGCACTGGAGGCACTGCGGGCCAAGGGCTGGCGCTTCTATACCTTCATCGGCAGCGGTGGCGCACGGTTCATGTGCTCGTGGGATACCCAGGAAGCGCGAGTACGCGAGCTGGCGGCGGACATCCGCGCCATCGTCGGCGCCTGACCAAGCGCATCGCGGGGCAAGCCCGCTCCCACAAGGCCCTGCAAATCTCGACATCGAGGTCTGCTCGGAACCTGTGGGAGCGGGCTTGTCCTGCGATGAAGCCAGCGCCCATCTAAAGCTTGAACCCGCCCATCTGCCGCGCCAGGTCATCAGCCAACCCCCGCAACGCCTGGCACTGCTCGCGACACACCTGCACCTCGGCTGCCGTCTCCCGGGCCAGGTCGGAAATCCCCTGTACCGTCCGGTTGATCTCCTCGGTCACCGCCGACTGCTCCTCGGTCGCCGTCGCCACCTGATGGTTCATGTCGCTGATGTGCTCCACCTGGTCGGTGATCGCCCCCAACGAAGCACCAGTGCGCTGACTGGATTCCACGCCGCTGCCCGTCGCCTGCTGCCCGGCCTGCATCGACGCCACCGCACTGCCGGCCCCCTGCTTGAGGCGCTGGATCATCTGCTGCACCTCGTCGGTAGATACTTGGGTGCGCCGCGCCAGGGTACGCACCTCATCGGCCACCACGGCGAAACCGCGCCCCATCTCACCGGCCCGGGCCGCCTCGATGGCCGCGTTGAGCGCCAGCAGGTTGGTCTGCTCGGAAATGCTGCGGATCACTGCCAGTACCTCGTCGATGGAGGCGACCTCGTCGGCCAACTGGCCCACCGCCTGGGCCGCGCGCCCGATCTCGCCAGACATGCCCTCGATGTTGTGGATAGAGCGATGCACCACCTCGCGCGCCTGCAGCGCCTCGTCGCGTGCCGACTGCGATGCCTGGGCAGCATTGCCGGCGTTGTGGGCGATGTCCTGTACGGTCAGCCCCATTTCATGCACGGCAGTGGCGACCATTTCGGTCATTTCCTGCTGCCGGCCGGAGCGGTCAGCGGTGTTGTCCACCACCTGCGTCACCTGCTCCACCGAACGGTGCAGGCGTTCAGTGGTGCGCAGCACCTCGCCTATCAACGCACGCTGGCTGTCGAGGAAGCGATTGAAACCACGCGCCAGGTCACCGAGCTCGTCTTCGCGCGTGTCGTCCAGGCGGTGGCTCAAGTCACCCGCCCCGCTTCCGATCTGCACCAGCGCCGAGGTCACCTGGCGGATCGGCCGCACCAACCCACGCGCCAACAGCACCACGAGCAACAACGAAACCAGCGCCACCGCACCACCGATCAGGCTGGTCAACCACACGGCCTCGTGCATCTGTGCGTAGATTTCTGCTTCCGGCACCTCAGCCACCAAGGTCCAGTTCAGGTCACGCAGGGGCAGCCCCAACGCCAGGTAGTCCTCGCCGTCGCGGTTGAAGCGCACGCTGCGCAGCCCTTCACCGCCACCTAGTACGGCCTGGCTCGCTGCATCGCCGAACTGCTCGACCAGCTGTCGCTTGCCGCTGAATTCAGCTTGCGGATGAACCTGGATCAAGCCGTCATTGCGCACCAGCAATACCCGCCCGCGCTCGCCGAAGCTGAAGTTGTGGATGAGCTCGGAGAGCTCGGTCATGCGCAGGCCCATGCCGGCGATGCCCACCAGTTGGCCGTCCTTTTCCACGCGATAGTCGATGAACAGGGCAAGCTCGCCGGTGGAGCCGTCGATGTCGATGTTGATCAGCCGCTCGGCGCCGCTGTCGATATAGCCGTAGAACCACTGATCCTTGGGGTTATCGCGGCTGAGGGTCCGGTCCAGGCCTTTCTCGTTGTAGTAGTGGTTGGTCGCGGTAGCCGCGAACAATGCGGTGAACGCCTGGTTGCGCTGGCGGGCAGCTTCGAGGTACTCGATGAAGCGCGGCGCCTGGGCGGGGTCTTCGCCGGCTGCCAGCCAGTCCCGCAGCAGCGTGTTGCCGGCGATATCCGCCGCCGCTACCAGGGGCTGGCCGAGCATGCGCTCGATGTCGTTGCGGATGGCCTCGATACTGGCCGGCAACGCGGTGTCGACCAGGTAGCGTTCGGTCAAGCGGTTGACCGCCGCGGTGTAGACCGCGACCACCACGAGAATACTCGCCAGCAGGGCTGCGCCCATGCTCGCGATCAATTGCCATTGGATACTTCGCCGCCAGATACGCATGCCCTGCTCCCCGTTAATTATTGTTTTGGGGAGAGTGTATACACTTACGTATCCAGTTATTCCAGTGATCCAGGACAATGCCCCACCCCTGAATGGGGGCGGGGCAGCGGCGAGCCAGGGCTTTACTGTTCGGCGATGGTCCGCACGATGGCATCGACCGTGGCGTCGATTTGCGCCTGGGTGCGCTCGAGGGTCTGCTGGTGCTCGCGTTGCAGTTCGATCTGCCTGGAACACAGGTTCAGGGCTGCCAGCACCAGCAGCTTGTCACCGATCAGGGTCGGGTATTGACGCTTGGTTTCGGCCAGGGAGGCGTTGAGCATCCGCACGGCCTGCGCCAGGGTTTCTTCCTGGCCTTGGGGCGCCTTGATCGAATAGTCGTTGCCGAGGATCGACACGACATTGATCGGCTGCGCTTGCAGTCTCATGCGTTGACGACACCGGCGCTTGCGCGCTCAACCAGGGCCTGGATACGCGCGGCGGTGGCGCCGTGCTTCTCTTCCTGTTCCATCAGCGACAACTGCAGGGTCTCGTTCTCTTCCTTGGCCTGGGCCAGTTCCTGGCCGAGGGCGGTGTTCTGCTCGGTGAGTTCAGCGTTCTTCTGCATCAGGTCGTTGACCAGCTGCTCGAGTTGATTCAGGGAAGCTTCCAACATGCGTCTATCTCGGGGTTGTTGCAAAGGGCGCACACGATAAAGAAAAGCGCACGGCCTCGCCATTAAATATGGAAAAACAATGACTTGGCCTAGATTGACAGGCGTGCTGGAGGGTTGTTCCGACCTGGGTCAACCTTCTGTCTGAAAGCGCGCCCAAAAACAAAGGGGCCGCTAAGCGGCCCCTTGAGGTGTCCGGGATCAGTAATCGATCCGCACATCCCCTTTCGGCACACTGCAGCACGACAGGATGTACCCTTCGGCCTCGTCGTCCTCGGTAATGCCGCCGTTGTGCTCCATTTCCACTTCGCCACCGAGCTTGAGCACCTTGCAGGTACCGCAGATGCCCATGCCGCAAGCCTTCGGAATCATCAGGCCGACCTTGGCAGCAGCGGCATGCACGGTCTCGCCTGGGGCGATGCGAATGCTCTTCTCGCTGCCGACGAACTCCACCAGGTGGAGGTCGGCGGCGTCGAGTTCCTCGGCGGCCTCGGCAGCCTGCTCGGCGTGCTCCACGGCGTCGGCCTTGGCTTCCGGCGGGGTCGCGCCGAACGACTCCTCATGATAGTTGCGCATGTCGAAGCCCACCGCTTCGAGCATGCGCTTGACCGCGTTCATGTAGGGGGTCGGGCCGCAGCAGAACACCACCCGCTCCATGTAGTCAGGCGCGATCAGTTCCATCAGGCGCTGGTTCAGGTAGCCGCGGTAGCCCGACCAAGGCTCGCCCAGGCCGTGCTTCTCGCAAATGATGTGCAGGCTGAAATTGGGGATCCGCGAGGCCATCTGGTCCAGTTCGCGGTGGTAGATGATGTCCTTCGGCGAGCGGGCGCTGTGGACGAAGACCATGTCGACGTTGCCGTTGGTGTCATAGAACCAGCGAGCCATGGACATTACCGGGGTGATCCCGACACCACCGGAGAGGTACAGCACCTTTGGCGCAGGGAAGTCGATGGCGTTGAACAACCCCACCGGCCCGTGCACCGCCAGCTCGAAGCCTTCGTGCATGTTTTCGTGCAGCCAGTTGGAAACCTGCCCGCCCGGCACGCGCTTGACGGTGATGGAGAAGCTGTAGGGTACCGAGGGCGAGCTGGAGATGGTGTAGGAGCGCATCACCTGCTTGCCATCGATCTCAAGCTCCAGGGTGACGAACTGCCCAGGCTTGAAGAAGAACATGATCGGCTGGTCGGCCATGAAGCAGAAGGTGCGCACGTCCCAGGTCTCCTGGATGACCTTGACGCAGCGCACGATGTGGCGGCCATTGGCCCAGGTCTGGGTAGTGACCGGATTGAGGAAGGTATCGGACATGTTCATCTCCAGCGGCCGACTACCGGCCTTGATGGCTCCGATAATGCGCAAGCCGGCGACGAAGTACATTCCCATCAGCGACATCGGCGTGCTTATCGCGACCAGCCCCGCACTACAAGGGCTGGCGCGTCGGAATTCGAATCGGCCATGTCGCCCATGGATATGGTTCGTGACGCCTTCGAACGCACACTCCACGGCAAAAGAACCCGCTGTTTTTAGCAAGCAGCCTTGCGGCAAACCACAACAACGATTAGCCACTTTCGCCGGCCGCATTCGGCCCTGAGGACCAAACGATGGACGTCACCGCAACCCTGAGCCTGGGCGATCCACTGGAAGCTGCACGCAAGGCAACCGCCGAGATGCTGCAGACCCGCGAGCGCACCTACTCGCTGCCCCAGCCTTTCTACACCGACGAGCGTCTGTTCCAGATCGACATGCAGGAGATCTTCCACAAGGAATGGTTGATCGCCGGCATGACCTGCGAGATCCCGACCAAGGGCAACTTCCTGACCCTGCAGATCGGCAAGAACCCGATCATCGTGATCCGCGGCGCCGAAGGCCAGGTCCATGCCTTCCACAACGTCTGCCGTCACCGCGGCTCGCGCCTGTGCACCAGCGAAAAAGGCAAGGTCGCCAAACTGGTTTGCCCGTACCACCAGTGGACCTATGAGATCGATGGCCGCCTGCTGTTCGCCGGCACCGAGATGGGCGACGATTTCGACATGAAGAAGTACGGCCTCAAGCCGGTCAACGTGAAGACCGCGGGCGGCTACATCTTCATCAGCCTGGCGGAGAACCCGCCTGCCATCGACGAGTTCCTGGCCACCCTGGACCACTACATGGAACCGTACGACATGGAGAACACCAAGGTGGCGGTGCAAACCACCTTGATGGAAAAGGCCAACTGGAAGCTGGTGCTGGAAAACAACCGTGAGTGCTACCACTGCAACGGGTCGCACCCTGAGTTGCTCAAGACCCTGCTGGAGTGGGACGACACCAACGACCCACGTGCCGACCAGGCGTTCAAGGACCACGTAGCCGCTTCCGCCGCCGCCTGGGAAGCCGAAGGCATCCCGCATGAGCACAAGAGCCATGGCCTGCGTAACCGTATCGTGCGCATGCCACTGCTCAAGGGCACCGTGTCCATGACCATGGACGGCAAGCAGGCGTGCAAGAAGCTGATGGGCCGTATCAAGAATCCGGACCTGGGCTCGATGCGCATCCTGCACCTGCCGCATGCGTGGAACCACTGCATGGGCGACCATATGATCGTCTTCACCGTGTGGCCGATCAGCGCCCAGGAATCGATGGTCACCACCAAGTGGCTGGTGCACAAGGATGCAGTCGAAGGTGTCGACTACGACCCTGAGAACATGCGCAAGGTCTGGGATGCCACCAACGACCAGGACCGTCGCCTGGCCGAAGAGAACCAGCGCGGCATCAACTCCACCGCCTACCAGCCTGGCCCATACTCCAAGACTTACGAGTTCGGCGTGGTCAACTTCATCGACTGGTACAGCCAGCGCCTGCTCAACAATCTGGGCGCAGAGCCGGCACCGTACCTGAAGGAAGTGAAAGCGCAGTAAGGCGCTCCCTCCCAAAAAAAGAGCAGCCCAGGGCTGCTCTTTTTTTGTCCAGGCCTCTGTAGGAGCGGGCTTGCCCCGCGATTGGCCGCAACAGCCGCTTGATCATTTCTTGATCAACGCCACCCAGCCCTATCCCTCCGGGGCTTGCAACCACAAGCCAACATTTTATCCACAGCCTGGCACACACTATTTGTGGAAAGCTATTGGGGTAGACGAGCCTGACGATTTGATCGTTATTTGATCAATCCACTGTATCCCTTTGATTTCGTGGCCTGCAGCGACTACCGAACATCTTGTCCACAGAGCCGCCAACAGACTTTGTGGGCAAGGTTGGGGTCATTGACACATGCGCTGTGGATAGACCCCCTTAATGCCCTGGTACGCGCCGGTTCAAGAGGATTTGATCAATTATCGAACAAACGGCTGGAGCCCATTGACTATGCGGGCTGCGCCATTGGCCAAACAGATTATCCACAGAGCCGCCAACAGCGATTGTGGGAAACGTTCAGGGGTGAGGGGATAAGTGAAGCGTAGAGCCTGCTCAATTATTGATCAAAGCGCTGGAGGCTAGGAGCAGCGCGACCTACAGCGAAGCGTGAACATTTTATCAACAGGGTGACGAACAGATTCGGTGTGTAAAAGATCGAGGCCGCTGCGCGCCCCTTCGCGGCACAAGGCCGCTCCTACAGGGATCGCATAACCTCTGTAGGAGCGGCCTTG